>JAGVUW010000335.1 GCA_019136035.1 Verrucomicrobiota bacterium
GCAGGTCGACATCCCGGCCGACGGGCTCTACGCCCTGCGCTTCCACTACGCCACCCAGAGCCCGGAGACGACCCGCGAGCTGCGCGTCGACGGCGAGGTCCCCTGCCCCGAGGCACGCGCCATCACCTTCCCCTCCACCGACGGCTTCGGCATGAACCCGCTGGACTGGGCCTACACGGCCCTGCGGGACGCGAAGAACAACGAGGTCCCGCTGCGCCTCAGCAAGGGCCTCCACACGGTCCGCATGACGAATCTGAAGGACGGCCTCGCCTTCGACTTCATGGCCTTCGTGCCGGTAGCCGCGACGGCGCCCTGAGGCAGGGCTGCTCGTATGAGACATCGCGTCGTTGTGCTGTCGATGCCGTTGCGGCTCGTGGACGCGTTCGCGTCTGTGGACACTCGCGCTCCACACCGGTGGCGAGCGATGTTTCGGTCTGCCGTATCCGGTGCGTCCGTACGCCGGGGATTTGGCTGGAGCGAGGTCATCGGCACACGAGCGCCGTACAGGACAAGGAGAAAGATCGCCTCCAACGCCTTTCCCGTCAGAGTTCTGGCTTCAGCCGGAAGCGTGCCGCGTGCCTTTGGGCCGCGGCAGCACCAGAAGCCACGCCAGGCTGAAGCCGCGGCGCACACGTCCGCGTGAACGCGGCACTCTGACCCGGAGTCCGTGGACGTACCACGACGCGATCTTTCGTACGAGCGGGCGCGGCATCAGGTCGAGCAGCAGCGGGCCAGGCGGCCCGCCCTGGCGCAGCAAGGCAGGAGCGTAGCGATGCGGCGATTCACGACGGCGGTGGCGATGATGGCGCTGTGGGGTGCGGGCACGGCCGGCGCGGCCGAGGCGCCCGACCAGGCCGAGGCGGCCGGGGCGGCGCTGGGTCCGCGCGACTACCACCTCGAGACGGCCCTGGTCGAGGATGGCCAGGCCCGCGTGACGATCGTCTCGAGCGCGGCGCGGCCGGCCTATGCGGCGATTGCCGAGGGCCTGGCGCGGCGGCTGCGCGAGGTCTCCGGCGCCGAGGTCCCGATCGTCGACGCGGCGGCGGTCACGACCGACGCCCTGCTCGGCGACCGCCACGCGATCGTCCTGGGCAACCTGGCGACGAGCCCCTTCGTGGCAGACCTGTACTGGCAGTGGTACACCCTCACCGACCTCTGGTACCCGGGACCGGGCGGCTATGAGCTGCGGACGCTCCACGACCCGTACGGCACCGGGCGCAACGTCATCTTCCTCGGCGGCAGCGACGACGACGGCGTCGCGGCGGCGGCGGCGGCGCTGGCGGCGCGGCTGACGCCGGGGCGGACGGTGACGGTCGGCCGCCTGATGGACATCCACCTGGGCGCCAACCACACCCCGCCGGCCGAGGGCCAGTACAGCGACCCGCGCCTGCGCATCTTCCACGAGACCCTCGAGCACCGCACCATCCACGACTGCCCGCTCGGCTACTCCGATGCCAGCCTGGCCGGCCTGCGCTACTACTACAACGGCGACGAGGCCGCCCTGAAGCGCTTCCGCGAGGTCGCCCTCAGCAAGGACTTCCTCAGCGACGGGTACCACTACTACTCGCACATGCACCCGGTGGTCTGGGACCTCATCGAGGAGAGCCCGTTCTTCTCCGACGCCGACCGCCAGGCGATCACGGCGCGGCTCCTGATCTACGCCCGCGGCCCGGATGGCACCGGCGGCCGGGACGGGCTGCTCGGCGACGCCGCCCTGCACGCTGCCAGCAAGAAGCTCCTCGACCGCCATATGGCCATGCGCGCCAATTGCGTCCTCACCCACAGCCGCTACTTCGGCAAGTACTGGCCGGCCGCGGAGTGGGCCGAGAACACCGACGCGGCCCGGCAGTACTTCGAGCGCCTCATGACCAGCGCCAAGGGCTGGCGTGACGAGGGCAACATGCATACCTACCTCGAGTGCCCCCTCATGGCCGCACTCCTCCTGCGCGACCGCCGCATCATCGACAGCGGCGCCCTGCGCCACTATGCCGAGCTCATCCTGATGTTCTGCAACAACACCGGCGCCATGACCACCTTCGGCGGCCAGTACCCGGGCGTCCTGCGCGCCGCCGCGGCGCTGCTGAACGAGCCCGGCCTCCTGGCGACCCTGCCGCGCAACGAGGAGGCCGACCGCGCCGCCGGGAAGTTCCCGCTGCCCTACGGCTTCATGGCCGGCCAGGCCTGGGACATCGGCCTCCAGCCGGAGCCCATGACCACGATGATCGGCGTCTACCACCGCCCGGCGACGCGCTGGGAGTGGGAGCACTACGCCGGCGGCTTCCCCCCCGAGAAGGCCCTCGACAAGCTCTGCATGCGCTCGGGCTTCGGACGCCTGGACCAGTACCTCCTCCTCGATGGCATCTCGGTCGGCGGCGGCAAGCCGAATCCCAATCGCAATGCCATCCTGGCCTTCGGCGACCACGGCCGGACGCAGCTCCTCGGCGGCGCCAAGTCGGTGGTGGTCTCGCGGCAGGGCCTGGGTGCCGACGAGGGGAACCTCTCATCCCTGGAGGGCCTCGCCGATCTGCCCGCCTTCGGCTACAGCCACAGCCGCGCCGCGGATCACCCGTTCTCGAGCTGGGACCGCCACATCTTCTGGCGCAAGGGCGCCTGGTTCGTCGTCCTCGACGCGGTCACCGCCAGCGGCGCCGGACAGCACAGCGTCGCCTGCAACTGGACGCCGATGGGCTCGCTGCGGACCGATGACGAGGGCGTCACCTGCAGCCGTGAGGAGGAGCCGGATCCGAGCACCCTGGTGATCCGGAATGCCGAGCCGCTGCGCCTGGCCCGCATCGGCAACACCGTGCAGTTCTCCGACTGCCGCGACCTCGCCGCCGGCGAGCGCGTGACCGCGACGACCCTCCTCTACACCTACCCCGGCACGGCCACGAAGCACTACGCCATCGCCAAGACCGGCCCCGTGGGGGCGGTCCTGAGCGGCGATGAGGAGGCCCTCCTGGGGCTGCTCCCGGAGGGCACGGGCGAGGTCGCGGGCCTGACCGTGGCAGCGGCGGCCTACTGCCTGTCGCCGTCGACGCTGGCGCTGGTCGATGCCACCCTCGTGCGCGGCGGCGGCATCGACCTCACGGCCTCGGCGCCCTGCCAGGTCGAGGTCGAGGTCGGGACCGGCGCCGTCGCCATCGTCTGCGCCGAGGCGGTCCGGGTGCGTCTCGGTGGCCGCGAGGAAGCCCTCGCCGCCGGCCGGCACCAGCTCAAGACAGCGGCGCCGGGGGCGGCCTTCGTGGATGGCCTTCGCGGTGCCATCGCGGCGGCGGTGGCGGCGCCGCGGCCGTCGCCCGCGGCGGTGGTCCCGGCCGGCCTGCCCGAGATCGCGGTGGCATGGGAGGCGCCGGCGCCCGCCGGCGGCTATGCCGCCTACCACTACGGCGATGTCAACGGCGACGGCCGCGCCGAGCTCCTGCTCGGCCTCAAGGACGGCCGTGTGCTCTGCCTCGACGACGCCGGCGAGACCCTCTGGGAGCAGGCCGCGGGCGGCCCGGTGCGGGCCCTGGCGCCGGCCGTCCTGCCGACCGGGCCGGCCATCCTCGTCGGCGGCGACGACGAGACCGTCACCGCCCTCGACGCCGGCGACCGTCGCGTCCTCTGGCAACACCGCTGCTACGTCTCCGAAGAGCGCTTCCAGGCGGCGCCGTGGTGGATGATGGGCTACAAGGCGCCCGTGCTGAGCCTGGCCACCGCCGACCTCGACGGCGATGGCCAGACCGAGATCCTCTGCGGCACCGGCGGCGGCTTCATCGAGTGCCTCAAGACCGACGGCGCCCTGGCCTGGAAACGCGAGTTCTTCTGGGGCCTGCCGAATCTCTTCGCGGTGGCGCCGGGACCGGACGGCGCCCGGAACCTCCTCGTCGATGCCGCCAACAGCGCCAGCGGCAGTTGGACCTGGCGCCTCGATCCCCGGGGCGAGCCCCTCAGCAAGAATGCCTTCGAGACCGGCCGCGGCTCCTGGGATTCGACCGTGGTGACCTCCTCCGCCCTCGCCGACATGGATGGCAAGGGTACCTGGATGGCCGCCATCGGCCGCGGCGGCGCCTTCAACGAGGTCGCCCTCTACGACGCCCGGACCGGCCAGCGCCGCTGGCTCCAGCCCATGGCCGACCGCATCACCTGCGTCGCGACGGTCGACCTCGATGGCGATGGCACCCGCGAGGTGGTCGCCGGGTCGACCTCGGCATGGCTCTGCGCCTTCGGCCTCGACGGGGCCATCCGCTGGGCCCGCCAGATGCCCAATGCCATGCTGGCCGTCACGCCGGTCAGCGATGGCGTGGTGACGCAGTGCGCCGACGGCTGCATCTACCGCCTCAACCGCACCGGCGAGGTCACGGCCGTGCATCGGCCCGCCGCCCTGGCACCGCCGCCGCACAGCGACCACTGGACCTTCCAGCGCGCCGGCGCGACCGCCTTCATCGGCGACCGCGGCCCGACCCTGCGGGTCCTGCGCCTGGAGCCCTGAACGCCATGGCGAACAGGAGTGACACCAGGGCGGCGCGGCCGCGGCCCGCCGACACGGGACACGGACGGGCCATGCCGGGAGCGGCGGGCGCCGCCAGGCGAGGCGCCGCCAGGCGAGGCGCCGCCAGGCGAGTAGGTCCACGGCGCCGTCCGTGGACTTCCCTCGGGCGCCGCCCGCGGCGCCCGGCAGAAGCCGAGCCGACGCTCGGCGCTCCCAGGAGAGCGGCTGCGGACAGCCGCCGCTACACTCGTGTCCCCGCTGTCCCCGCTGTCCCCGGCGTCCCCGCTGTCCCCGCTGTCCCCGCTGTCCCCGCTGTCCCCGCTGTCCCCGCTGTCCCCGCTGTCCCCGCTGTCCCCGCTGTCCCCGCTGTCCCCGCTGTCCCCGCTGTCCCC
>JAGVUW010000539.1 GCA_019136035.1 Verrucomicrobiota bacterium
GCGGTCGTGACGGCCGCGCACGCGGCGGCCGTGCAGGTGATGATCTGGACGATGGACGAGCCCGGACTGCTGGCCTACTATGCCGGCATGGGCGTCGATAAGGTGTGCACCAATCGGCCGCGGCTGATGCTGGCCGAGGCTGATGTGCTGGCGGCGTTGCTGCCCTGAGGCATGCACACAGGGGGACGTGCGGACCATGGCTGATGACAAGACCGATCAGGTTTTCGTGACACCGGAAGTGGAGCCGTCCGATACCGCGTCGGAGGGCGCCAACAAGCTGGTCCTGGCGAGCAAGGAACTCCCGGACCGCATCTACCTCATCCCGACCTCGGCCAAGCCGGTCTTCCCCGGGCTGATGTTCCCGCTGATGCTGCCGCCGGGCCGCGAGGCCGATACCCTCAAGACCGTCGCGCAGCAGGTCCCCGACCGCATTGTCGGCTTCGTCCTGACCAAGGACGAGAAGACCTCCGACGACGGCGAGGTGCTGTCGCGGCGGCTCTACCGCATGGGCACCGCCGTGCGCATCCTGCGCCTCGAGGAGAACAACGAGGGGGCGGTGCAGGCCCTCTGTCAGGGCCAGAAGCGCTTTGAGATCCTCAAGGCCATCGAGCGCGACAACCGCCTCATGGCCCAGGTGGCCTACCCGCAGGACGTCCTCATCCTCGGCGATGACGTCAAGGCCCTCGGCCTTGGCATCATCAACACCATGCGCGAGCTGATCAGCCACAACCCGCTGTTCAGCGAAGAGATCAAGATGCTCATCTCGCGCACCGACTGGGGTGACCCCGGGCGCCTGGCGGACTTCTCGGTGACCATGACCTCATCGTCGCGCGAGGAACTCCAGGAGGTCCTCGAGTGCCTCGACGTACGCATCCGCCTGGAGAAGGCCCTTCTCCTCCTGCGTAAGGAGCTCGATCTGAATGCCCTGAAGGAGAAGATCACGCATCAGATCGAAGAGCGCATCAGCAAGCAGCAGCGCGAGTTCTTCCTGCGCGAGCAGCTCAAGGCGATCAAGCAGGAACTCGGTCTGGAGAAGGACGAGAAGACCGAGGAGCTCGAGCGCTACCAGCAGCGCGTCGATGACTTCGGCGCGGCCCTCCCCGACGAGGCCCGCGACCGCATCGCCGAGGAGATCGACAAGCTGAAGATCCTCAGCCCGCAGTCGCCCGAGTACGCCGTCTCGCGCAACTACCTCGACTGGCTCACAGGCCTGCCCTGGGGCAAGTTCAGCGACGACCGCCTCGACGTCGCCGCCGCCCGGCGCATCCTCGACCGCGACCACTACGGCCTCGAGGATGTCAAGAAGCGCATCCTCGAGTTCATCGGCGTCGCCAAGCTGAAGGGCTCCGTCGAGGGCTCCATCCTCTGCCTGGTCGGTCCGCCTGGCGTCGGCAAGACCTCGCTCGGCCGCGGCGTCGCCGAGGCCCTCGGCCGCAAGTTCTTCCGCTTCTCGCTCGGCGGCATGCGCGACGAGGCCGAGATCAAGGGCCACCGGCGCACCTACATCGGGGCCCTGCCGGGCAAGGTCATGCAGGCCGTCAAGACCTGCGGCACCGCCAACCCGGTGATCATGCTCGACGAAATTGACAAGCTGGCGGCGTCGTTCCAGGGCGACCCGGCCTCGGCACTGCTCGAGGTCCTCGACCCGGAACAGAACAACAGCTTCCGCGATCACTACCTCGATGTACCCTTCGACCTCTCGAAGGTGCTTTTCATCGCCACCGCGAATGTCCCCGACACCATCCCCGCGCCGCTCCTCGACCGCATGGAGGTGATCGGCCTCTCGGGGTACATCATGGAGGAGAAGCTCCACATCGGCAAACGCCACCTCCTGCCGAAGCTCCTGCCGCGCCATGGCCTGGCACGCGGCGATGTCAGTGTCTCGGACGGCGCCCTGCGCGCCATCATCGACGGCTATGCCCGCGAGGCCGGCGTGCGCGCCTTCGAGAAGGCCCTCGGCGGCTGCCTGCGACGCATCGCTGCCGGACGCGCCGAGGGGACCATCACCAGCCGCGTCAGCATCACCCCGGCCAACCTCGAGGAGTACCTCGGCAAGCCGCGCTTCACCGACGACCCGCTGATGCGCCACGGCCGCCCCGGCGTCGTCATGGGCCTGGCCTGGACGCCCCTCGGCGGCAGCACCCTCTACATCGAGGCTCAGGCCGTCCCCGGCGCCACGGGCACCACCCTCACCGGCCAGCTCGGCGGGGTCATGAAGGAGTCCTGCCAGATCGCCTACTCCCTGGTCACCGCCCACGACCGCGACCTCGGCATCCGCGACGACTTCTTCAAGGACCGCACCATCCACATCCACGTCCCGGCCGGCGCCACCCCCAAGGACGGGCCCTCGGCCGGCATCACTATGGCCACCGCCCTGGTCTCCCTCGGCCGCAATCGGCGCCCGCCGGCCGGCTGGGCCATGACCGGCGAGCTGACCCTCACCGGGCGCGTCCTGCCCGTCGGCGGCGTCCGTGAGAAGGTCATCGCGGCCCGCCGCTCCAAGGTCCGCCATGTCATCCTGCCGAAGGCCAACGAGAAGGACTTCAGCGAGGTCCCCGAACGCGTCCGCCGCGGCCTGACCGCGCACTACGTCGAGGACTTCAGCGAGGTCGTCGCCCTCGTCTTCGGGAAAGCCTGACCTGGATGATTCGCGAAGCGCGGATGCTTCGCTCACCATCCACGTGCGCCACCCTGTATGGCGGCGCACGTTTCGACGCGCGCCGCGTCGCGCCGCTTGCTCAAGGTTAGCCCTGAGCAAGAGGCCGCAAGTGCCTCGCGTCGAAGCCCGAAGGACGGCCTGTTTACGAGCCGCCGTGCGGCGCGTGACTAGGTCAGGCTAAGAGTCGCCGTCGAGACCGGCGGCCGGCGCCGGCCGGCCGCGCAACCGCGGGGAGAGACGCCATGCAGCGCCGCGACTTCCTCAAGGCCGGTACGGGCATCGGCCTGGCCAGCCTGCTCGGGCCCGAGCTCTGGGCGCAGGTGCAGCACGACCTCGTCGAGGACACCGCGGCGGTGCCGCGCCGCGCCCTGGGCCGCACCGGCGTCGAACTCTCCGTGGTCGGCTTCGGCGGCATCGTGGTCATCGGCGAGACGCAGCCGGACGCCGACCGCATCGTCGCCGAGGCCATCGAGCGCGGCGTCAACTACGTCGACGTCGCCCCCAGCTACGGCAAGGGCGAGGCCGAAGAGAAGCTCGGCCACGCCCTCCGCGGCCGCCGCGACCGCGTCTTCCTCGCCTGCAAGACCACCTGCCGCGACCGCGATGGCGCCGCCCGCGAGCTGCGCGAGTCCCTGGCACGCCTCGGCACCGACCACGTCGACCTCTACCAGCTCCATGCCCTCCAGGATGTCCACAAGGACCTCGACGCCGCCCTCGCACCCGGCGGCGCCATGGAGGCGTTTCGCGCTGCCCGCGAGCAGGGCCTCACGCGCTTCCTCGGCTTCTCGGCACACACTGCCGAGGCCGCCCTCGCCGCCATCCGCACTGGGCTCTTCGATACCATCCTCTACCCGGTCAACGTCGTCTGCCACCACCAGGGCTCGTTCGACCAGGAGGTCCTCGCCGAAGCCCGCCGGCACGGCCTCGGCATCCTCGCCCTCAAGGCCATGGCCCGCACCCCCTGGCCGGCCGGCAAGCCGGCGGCGGAGAGGCCCTTCCGAAAGTGCTGGTACGAGCCGATCAGCGACCCGGCTGAGGCCGCCCTCGCCCTGCGCTGGACCCTCGCCCAGGGCGTCACCGCCGCCCTCCCGCCCGGCGAGGCCAGGCTCTTCCACATCGCTCTCAACGTCGCCGCCAAGGACCGGCCCCTCCAGCCCGAGGAGGATCAGGCCCTGCGCCAGCTCGCCGCCGGTCTCGTGCCGCTCTTCCGCCGCCCCGCCGCGGCGCCCTGACGGATCTTCCTCCACTGGCCGTTCCCTGCCAGTGACGGAAGCTCCGATCCAGAGGCCTGTCGCCCTCCAAGCGTTGTTGGACCGGGCACCGCGGTTGGAGCGCGAGTGTCCACAGACGCGAACGCGTCCACGAGCTGCAACGGCATCGACAGCACAACGACACGATGTCCTATACGAGACGGATGAAACATCCGCCTGAAACCCAAGCCCGCCGGGGCTTGCCAAGCCCCGGGGCCGCTCCTATAGTTACCGCTGGAAACGGTGAGTGGGGTTGTCCGCGCCGAGTCGGCTCCGCCTGGCGCGTGCATAGACGACCAGGCGGAGCGTCTCCGGGGGCCGCCGTTGCCGGCGGGCTCGTGCCTCCATGACAGCACCGGATCGTCACGCCCTTTACGAGCTCGACATCCTGCGCACGGTCGAGCAGGACTGCCGTCTGAGCAACCGCCTGGTGGCGCGTGAGCTCGGCGTGAGTCTGAAGCTGGCGCATCAGCTCCTGGCGCGTATGGTGGGCAAGGGCCTGCTGCATGTGCGCGTCGTGCACGCCCGGCGCTGGGACTACTTCCTGACGCCGAAGGGCCTCGCCGAGAAGACGCGTCTGACCCTGGAGTTTCTGGAGTTCTCGATGCGTTTCTATCGCGAAGCCCGCCGGCGCAGCTCGCAGCTCTGCCGTGATCTCCGGGCGCGGGGGGTGCGCTCGGTGGCCTTCGTCGGCGACGGCGACCTGGCCGAGATCGCCTACCTCGGCGTCCGCGAGTGGGACCTGGTCCTGAGTGCGGTCTATGCGGCCGACCGCCGTGCGGCCTTCATGGGTGTCCCGGTGCGGGCTCTGGACGACCTGCCTGAGGCGGCCGAGGAGGCCCTGGTGGTGTGCTGCTACGACCCCCGTGCTCCCATGCGCACCGGCTTCCTCCCGCCCGGGGTGCGGCGTCAGCGCCGTATGCACTGGGTCTTCGGTCCGGGCACCCC
>JAGVUW010000137.1 GCA_019136035.1 Verrucomicrobiota bacterium
CCAAGCTCTGAACGCAGGGCACGGGAGCCTTCAGACTGAGGAGCAGGGAAGGCAAGAGAACAGAAAAGCAGCGCAGCACCTTGACGGCCCACATAGAAGGGCGAGTGTCCACAGGCGCGAGCACGCCCACGAGCCGCAACGGCGTCGACGGCACCACCCCGCGATCGCCCCTGCGGGCGCGGGTCCCGGCGCCGGTGGTCGCGCTCGGCTCGCGCGACCTACCCCGGAATCGCCACTGGCCAGTGGGCGCCACGAGCCGAGTGGCGCTCCCCCGGGCGCGGCGTCCCGGCGCCGTTATGGCACCGGCACGAGTGCCAGGTAGTCGAGGTTGCAGCCCTTGCCGTCGCGGTTCTCGAGGCGGAGGGTGTGCTCGCCGGCGGTGAGGTCGAGGGTGATGGCGCCCTGGTCGGTGGCGGCGGTGGCGTGGTCCCAGTCGTGGGCCGAGGTGCCGAAGCTGCCGGTGGCGCCGAGGCGGACGACGCCGATGTCGCGGTCGTCGAGGCGCAGGGCGCGCTGCACGGTCTCGGGTGTGCAGTAGCGCAGGACGAGGCGGTAGCGCCCGGCGGTCGGGACGCTGACGCGCCAGGCGAGGGCGTGTCCGGCGGCATCCCAGTGGCTGATGGCGCGGCCCATGACGCCGGGCTTGTCGGTGCGGATCTGGATGGCGCCGCCCGTTTCGGCGGCGACGTCCTCGGCCTGGACGATGAGGCCCTCGGTGAGGAAGGCCCCCGCCACGGCCACGGGGACCTGTCCGCGCAGGGTCGGGCCGTCGGGCTGTTCGACGCGCGCCCCGAGGCGTGCCTCCAGGCGCCGGGCGCCGCTGGCGGCGAGGCGCACCATGACCACCTGGCGCTGGCCCGGCGCGACCTCGACGTCGGCGCTGGCGGGGTCGACCTGCAGGCCATCGCCGGGCTCGAGGACGAGTCGGCCGCGGATGCCGGCGGCGGCCGGCGCCGAGATCACGACGCGGGCCGTCGTGGCGCCGGCGGGGCTGTCGAGGACGGTCAGGTTCAGATTCGGGGAGAGCGCCTCGAGGTTGACCGACAGGGTCGGCGGCTGGGTGTAGCCCATGGCGTTGAGCGCGGTGGCCAGCCGGTAGACCGGGTCCTGCATCAGGCAGACACGGCGGTCGACTGCCGGGATCGGCGTGCACAGGATGCGCAGCTCGCCGGGGACGCTGACGATGATCTCCTCGCGCCAGTCGCCCACGACGTCTGCCTTGAGCACGACAGTGCCGCGGCAGCCCCCGCCGACCGGCCCGCCCTGGTAGTCGGTGATCCGGCCGCCGAGGAGCTCCTTCTGCAGGTCGGCGTCCCAGTAGACGGTGTTAATATGGAAGCCCCACGGGCAGTCGGTGCCCTGGCGCAGGACCTCGCCATGGCAGTCCAGGAGCCAGCGCTTCTCGGTGAGGGTATGCCCATCGGCATCGGCGCCGTAGATCTCCAGTCCGGGCCGGGTCGGGTCGATGTCGGCGGCCATGCCCTTGCCATGCACATGCGTCGTCGCCTCGGGGAGTTTCCAGAGGGTCTTGCCGGTGCGCGCCTCGACGACATTCAGGCCGCCGTTGGGCTGGCGCACCTCCATGACATAGGCGATCTCGAGGCCGGGGTAGTCCGGGATGATATCGGCGAGGTAGAACGCATCCGGGTGGCCGCGGCCGGTGGTCCAGAGCGGCCCGCCGTGGTCATCGAGGACGGCGTTGCCGAGGAGAACCTCATCACGGCCGTCGCCATCGACATCGGCGGCCAGGGTCATGTGGGCGCCCTGGCCCCAATAGGCGGCGCCGAGGTCGGCATTGTCGTACTCCCAGAGCTTCTCGAGGCGCCCGCCCTGGAGCTGGTAGGCGTGCACGACCATGCGCGAGTAGGTCCCGCGCAGGAGCAGCAGGCAGGGCGTCCGGCCATCGAGGTAGGCGACGGCGATCTGGTTGCGGCTGGTCAGGTTGTAGTTCTCGAAGCCATCGCGGCCGGGCCAGGGCGCCCGGGCGATCTCGCGGCCGGTGCGGCCATCCCAGACCGCCACGAACTCGTCACCCCGGGTGACGCGGCCATCGGGGTCGCGCGGGTCGCCGGTGCCGACCTTGGCGGCGACCTCGGCGCGGCCGTCGCCGGTGAGGTCCCAGGCCAGGTAGGGCGAGTACCAGATGCCGCGTTCGATGGCCCAGCCGAGGTCCTGCCGCCAGAGGAGGGTGCCGTCGGAGCGGTAGGCGTCCAGCTTGTAGGTATCCGGCGAGCGGTACCAGTACTTCTCCCAGGGGTCGATATTTTCATGCGGGTGTTTGATGACGTAGTCGTAGGCGCCATCGCCATCGAGGTCGGCCACGGCGGCCTTCTGGAAGCGCGTCGTCGGGGTGTCGAGGGGTATCCTCAGGCAGGGCGTATCGCCCTCGAGGTCGGCCCAGACCGCCTCGCCCGCGGGGCCGTCGCCGCGGCTGGGGCGGATGCGGTAGCGCGGCCGCGGCGCCTCGTCAGGCGGGTCGTCGAGGAACTCGGTGGTGTCCGTGATCGGCGTCGCATTCAGGCGCACCGCCGGGGCCTCGCCGAGCTGCCGCCAGACCTCGAAGCCGACATCGGCGGGGTCGGCCTGCAGGAGCCGCCAGCTTAGGCGGACCGTGCCATCCGGGAGGGGCAGCGCCACGGCGCCGCGGCCCATCGGCTCCGGGTGGCGCTCACGGGCCCAGCCGTCGACCGGCGGGCCCACCGGCAGCACCGCCCGGCCGGCCTCGAGGGCGACGCCGTCGAGCCAGACGTCGGCGGCGCCGGCGCCGGTCAGGCGGATCTGCAGGGTATCGACCTCCTCGGGGACCTGGAAGAAGCCGCGCACGCGCTTCCACTCGGCGGCGGGCCGGCCGCGCGCTGCGCCGAGCCGCCAGGTGACCAGGCGGCCCTGGGCATAGCCGACCGCGTCGACACTGACCCAGCCGGCGCCAGGGCCGGGCGTGCCGCGCAGCCATCCGGAGATGCAGAGGTCGCTGCCGGCGGCGACCGCCAGGCGTGTGGTGTTGGTGACGGCCCAGTCGGCGGTGCCGTCGTAGAGGACGTGCAGGGCGCGCTGGCCGTCATGGCCGTTGCCGGCCTGGGCGCTGAGGGTGCCGCGGCCGTCGCGCGACCACCACGACCACCCCGCCGGCAGGCCGCCGGCGTCGGTCTCCTCGAAGCCCGCGTTCGGGACGCCGTCGGACCAGCCCCGCAGGCGTACCAGTTCGACGTAGTCGTAGTAGCCGGAGCCGCGCTGCGCCTCCTCGGGCATGGCGTAGCGGTCGTCGACCCAGAACTCCAGGGCCTCGCCCGGCGCAATCTGACGGCTGGGCATGAGCACGCCGCCGGTGAAGCGCTGCCAGGTCGTGCCATCCAGGGAGATGCCGAGAACGCGGCTGACCTTGACCTCAACCGCGTAGAGCCCCGGCGGCAGGTCGGCGATGCGGGTGTGCAGGGGCGGCGCGCCATCCTCGGGACGCTCGCGGTCGGCGCGCGTCGGCGGTGCCCGCAGGACCACCCCGCCGGACCACTTGGCGTGGGCGTCGGTGTCGGTGCTCCACAGGGTCCAGTGCGCGTCGCTCTGGCGTTCCTGGACCCACGCCTCGGCCGGGCCGCTGACCGCCTCGGCCTCAAAACGCAGGCGGTCCTGTCCCCACAGGGCCCCTGCCGCGACCATCCCGACCCCGATCCGCCGAAGCCACCTGCTCATGGCTGCGCTCCTCACCTGCCGGTCAGGCCACCGCGAAACGCCGCCGTGGGCGCGGTGTGACCGTCACCCACGGCGGCGGGAATGACGCCTGGGCGCCGTCGGCGCGGGCCGTGCGGGCCGCGCCGACAGCGCGCGGGCTTCTCAGCCTGACCTATTCACGCGCCGCACTGCGTCCCGTGAACAGGCCACCCTTCGGGCTTCGACGCGAGGCACTTGCGGCCTCTTGCTCAGGGCTAACCTTGAGCAAGCGGCGCGACGCGACGCGCGTCGAAACTTGCGCCGCACTATACTGCGGCGCAAGTGGATTATGAGCGAAGCATCCGCGCTTCGCGAATCATCCAGGTCAGCGCTGCACGCGAGCCGAGCCGCCGGCGGCGGCCGTCTTGACCTGGTCGAGGGTCATCATGGTGGTGTCGCCGGGGGTGGTCGTCAGCAGCCCGCCGTGAGCCCAGCCCAGGCGCAGGGCCTGCTCCGGGGCCTCACCGCTCATCAGGCCGTAGAACAGCCCCGAGGCGAAGCCGTCGCCGCCGCCGATGCGGCAGAGGACGTCCAGCTCCATGGTCGGGCTGACATAGGTCTTGCCATCCAGCCAGAGCACCGCGCCCCAGCTATGGCGGTTGGTCGAGTGGACCTCACGCAGGGTGGTGGCCACGCAGTGGACGTTCGGGAAGTCCTTGGTGACCGTGCCCATCATGCCGAAGAAGACGCTGGGGTCGAGCTTCGACTTGGCGACGACGTCGGGGCCCTTCAGGCCGAGGCCCATCTGCAGGTCTTCCTCGTTGCCGACCAGGACATCGACATACGAGCAGATCTTGCGCAGGACCGCCTGAGCGCGCGCCGTGCCGCCCTGGCGCTTCCAGAGCTTGGCGCGGTAGTTCAGGTCGAACGAGGTGACCACGCCGGCGGCCTTGGCGGCCTGCATGGCCTCGATGATCAGGGCCGAGGTGGTCTCCGAGAGCGACGCGAAGATGCCGCCGGAGTGGAACCAGCGCACGCCCTGCCCGAAGATCGCCTTCCAGTCGAAGTCGCCCGGCTTCAGGAGCGCCGCCGCCTCGTTGCAGCGGTTGTAGAACACCACCGGGGCACGCACGCCCTGGCCGCGGTCGCTGTAGACCGTCGCCATGTTCGGGCCGGTCACGCCGTCGTGCTCGAAGG
>JAGVUW010000589.1 GCA_019136035.1 Verrucomicrobiota bacterium
CGCGGCAGGTGGCCACCAGCCGCGGCGTGGTGATGGTGAAGCCGCGCTCGTCGAGCGTGACCTGGCCGCGGGCGGCGAGGCCGGCCCCGATGCCGATCCCGAGCGCGATCAGGAGGCAGTGGTGTCGCATGGCGTTCTCCCGGGTTTCCGCCGGACTGTACCGCGCCCGCCACCTTCGCGCCAGGGCCGGGGGCCGGCGCGCCAGTTGCCCGCTTGACAGAGCGGGACTAGATTGGGTCGCTTTCGCGGCACGTCGGCGTGGTGAAGCGCCGAGGCGGGCCGGCGGTCCGATACGGGCCGTCCGGCGGGGGCCTGAACACGTGCCGCTCAGGGCGGGAGCAGCGTGGTTCATGCAGACTTGGCTGTTGGCGGGGGTGGCGTGGTTGAGCTTGACGGCTACGGCTCAGGCGGCTGAGGTCGCCGGGGCCCCGACGCTGCCCCAGCGCATGGCTGTGCTCATGGTGCAGGTGGGCGTCCTGCTCTTCGCCACCAAGGCCGGCGGCATGGCCGCGCGCCGCCTGCGTCAGCCCGAGGTCCTCGGTCAGCTTACGGCCGGTGCCCTAATCGGCCCGCTCGTCCTTGGCAGGCTGCCCCTGCCGGGCTTCTCCGGCGGCCTCTTCGCCGACGGCGGTGCCTTCGTACCGACGCCGGAGCTCTTTGGCATCTTCTCGATGGCCGCGGTCGTGCTCGTGTTTATGGTTGGCCTGGAGACCGACCTGCGCATGTTCTGGCGGCACTCCGTCGTCGGCACCCTGGTCGGCGTCGGGGGCGTCCTGGTCGCCTTTGTTGCCGGTGACCTGGCCGGCGTCTTTCTGGGCGAGGCGCTCTTCGGCCAGGACCTCGGCTGGCTCGACGCGCGCTGCCTCTTCCTCGGCGTGGTCTCGACCGCCACGGCCGTCGGCATCACCGCACGGCTCCTCACGGACCGCCAGCGCCTCGGTACGCCTGAGGGCGTCACCACCCTCGCCGGGGCCGTGGTTGACGACGTCCTCGCCCTCGGCCTGCTCGCCGTCGTCCTGGCGCTGACGGCCGCCGCCACGGCCACCGGCGTCTCCTGGGGCCGGGTCGGGGTGATCGTGGGCCGTGCCCTCGCCATCTGGGCCGGCGTCACCGTCATCGGGCTGTTTGTGGCTATGCGCCTCCGCGAGCGCCTGCAGCGTTTTCGTAAGCGCATGACCTTCTCGATCATGGCCATGGCTCTGGCCCTGGTCGTGGCCGGCCTCTTCGAGCGTGCCGGTCTGGCTCTGGTGGTCGGCGCCTACGTCATTGGCCTGACCCTGTCGCAGACCGAGCTGGCGAATGCCATCCGCGAGAAGCTCGAGCCGGTGTACACGCTCCAGGTGCCCCTGTTCTTCGGTACCCTCGGGCTGTTGGTCGACTGGCGTGTCCTGAGCCAGCCCGCGGTGCTGGTCTTTGCCTTGGTCTACACCCTCCTGGCGGTCCTGGCCAAGGTCATTGGCTGCGGCCTGCCGGCGCTGATCTTCGGGTTCAACCTGCGCGGCGCTCTGCGGGTGGGCCTTGGCATGGTGCCGCGCGGCGAGATCGCGCTGGTGATGGCGGGCGTCGGTCTGATGGCCGGGGCCCTGCCGGCGCCGGCCTTTGCCGTGGTCATCGTTATGACGATTCTGACGACCCTCTGCGCGCCGCCGGTGCTGGCGCTGCTCCTGGCTGAGAGTCGTCCCGGGCTGCGCCGGCCGGGCCCGGTTGAGCCCGAGGAGACCATCCGTTTCCCCTGCGCCAACGCCCGTCAGGCCGAGTGGATCGTCCATGGCCTGCGCGACACCCTGCACCGCGACGGCTTCTTCGTGCACCTCATGGAGCACGCCCATGGCACCGTCCTGGCCCTGCGCGGCACCACCTCGATCGCCTTTCGGCGGGACCTTGACGAGGTCGTCTTCACCTGCGGCCCGCGGCAGATCCCGATCGTGCGCACGGCGGTGCACTACGTCCTGCGTGAGCTGCGCACCGCGGTCGAGTCGATGCGTCAGCCCCTGCAGGCCCACCACCTGCTGCGGCGTGACGAGGCCGCGAACCGCCCGGCGGACCAGGGCCGCGACCTGCGGCCATTTCTGCATCCTGACCTGGTCCGCCTGCATCTGCAGGCCACCACGGGTCCGGAAGTCCTCGAGGAGCTGGTGGGGATGGTGGCCAGCGCCGGGCTGATCACGGACGCCGCCGGTGTGCTGGCGGCGGTGAAGGCCCGCGAGGAGTCGATGTCGACCGGCCTGGAGCGCGGTCTGGCGGTACCGCATTGCCGCACCGACGCGGTCAATCGCCTCGTCTGCGCCATCGGCCTCAAGCCCGAGGGCATCGACTTCGGCGCCATGGACGCACAGCCCTCGCGGGTGTTCGTGCTGACGCTCTCGCCGATCTCCGACCCGGCCCCGCATGTCCAGTTCATGTCGCAGATCGTGCAGGCGCTCCACCCGGCGGCCTGCCGGCGGCTGCTGCGGGCGACCTCGACGCACGAGGCGATCGCGGTGCTGACCGAGCGTACCGCCGAGGAACCTCTGCCGATGCCGCCGGCGCCGCCGCCGGTGCAGGCGGTGCCGCACCACAGCCTCCGCGTCGCGGCCCTGCGCGACGCGGTCATGGTGCCGCGCCTGCAGGCGACGAGCAAGGAGGCGGCCATCGACGAGCTGCTCAGCGCCCTGGCCGCGGTGCATCACCTCGACGACCTCTCTCAGGTGCGCCGGCTGCTCCTGCAGCGCGAGCACCTCCTCAGCACCGGCCTGGAACGCGGCATCGCGGTGCCGCACTGCCGCACCGCCGTCGTCAGCCGCGTCTACTGCGCCATCGGCCTCCGTCCGGAGGGCCTCGACTTCGGCAGCCTCGACGGTGCCCCGACGCAGATCGTCGTCCTGCTCCTGGCGTCGTCGTCACAGCCGACGCCCTACGCCCAGACGCTGGCCCTGCTGCTGCAGGCCCTGGCACGCATCCCCCGCGGCGATCTCCTGGCCTGCCAGGATCCGGAGGCCCTCCGCGACCGTATCCTCGAGGCGGTCGAGGCGGCCGTCGACAAGCAGCCGTAACCAGCCTCGGGGCATCTCGCGGAACGCCGTTCCGGCCGCCCTTGTATGAAACATCGCGTCGTCTTGCTGTCGATGCCGTTGCGGCTCGTGGACGCCTTCGCATCTGTGGACACTCGCGCTCCACACCGATGGCGAGCGACGTTGTGCCTTGCCATACCCGGCGATCCCGGGACGCCGGGGATATGCTGAAGGGGTGCCAGAACCGGACTCTCGAACAGCCCCGGGCGCCGGCGCCCGGCGCGGGCGGCTTGTTCGTGGCTCTGCCGCGGGGTAGGTTACCGGCCGTCGTGACGCCCTGACCAGAACCACAGACCAGGAGCCGTGCTGCCCATGCCCTCCACGCTGCTCTTCGCCGAGTATGCCCCCGCCACCCTCGAACCGAAGAACTCCATCGGCGCCAAGTGGCAGCGGCTGCTCGACAGCCTGGAGCTGCAGCGCAGCGTCGAGGGCAAGCGCGTCGCCATCAAGATGCACCTCGGCGGCGGCGTCGGTTTTGGCACCATCCACCCCTTCCTGGTGCGCCACCTCGTCAGCCGTACCCGCGCCGCCGGTGCCAAGGAGGTCTTCGTCTGCGACAGTCCGGGCGCCGTACGCGACGCCGCGCAGCGCGGCTACACCGCCGAGACCCTCGGCTGCGCCATCGTGCCGGTGGCCGGCACCGCCGATAAGTACTTCTACCGCACCCCCATCGAGCCGGCCTTCCGCGATCTCACCGAGGTCGAACTCGCCGGCGAGGTCGTCGACGCTGACGCCCTGATCGACCTCGCGCACGTCAAGGCCCACGGCGCCTGCGGTTTCGGGGGCGCCTCGAAGAACCTCAGCATGGGCGCCGTGGTCACCAGCACCCGCCGCAAACTGCACGCCCTCGAGGGCGGCCTGGAGTGGGACCGCGAGGCCTGCACGCAGTGCCACATCTGCATGGAGAACTGCCCGAATCACGCCATACGCTTCAGCGACCAGGGCGCCTTCGACGTCTTCTACCACCACTGCAAGTTCTGCCAGCACTGCATTCTCATCTGCCCGGCCAAGGCCATCAGCATCGTCGGCGGCGGCTACCGCGACTTCCAGCGCGGCATGGCCCTGACCACCTCAGCAGTCCTCAAGACCTTCGATCCCCAGAACGTCCTCTTCATTAACATCCTTACGGACATCACCATCTTCTGCGACTGCTGGGGCATGACCACGCCGGCACTGGTGCCGGACATCGGCATCCTGGCCGGTCGCGACATCGTCGCCATCGAGCAGGCCTCGCTGGACCTGATCAGGACCGAGAACCTGATCCCCGGAGCCCTGCCCAAGGGCCTCGCGCTCGGCGCCCAAGGCCACCTCTTCGAGCGCGTCCACGGCAAGGACCCCTACGTGGTCGTCGAGTACCTCGCCGAACTGGGCCACGGCTCGCGGCAGTACGCCCTGCAGACGATCGCCTGACGGGCCGTCCGCGGCGGGCTGTCTCGGGATCTTCCCAGGCGCCGTCCGCGGCGCCCGGGGGTCCACGGACGGCGCCGTGGACCTACTTGCCAGGCGCCGGGAACTGGGTTCGCAGGAGAAAACCGGGCGGCGGCGCCGTCGACGCCGCCGCGGCTCGTGGACGTGTTCGCGTCTGTGGACACTCGCGCTCCAGCAGACGTGGCGAGCGAGCGTTCCTGCCCCGCGCGACCTGCTGGAACGGTGCCTTCAGGGGACGTTGTTGTAGTAACGGCCGTCCCAGGCGTCCCAGGGCTTCACTTCCTCGAAGGGCACCATCAGGTTGTCGACGGGGCCGGGCAGGGGCAGCAGCACGATGTCGCCGGCGCCGTTGACCATGCGGCC
>JAGVUW010000705.1 GCA_019136035.1 Verrucomicrobiota bacterium
CCGGTGGGCTCTGGGGTGAACCAGGACCAGGTCAGCCCCATGTAGCCCCGGACGACCACCAGGACGACCAAGGCGTCGACGGCCAGCGAGCGTGTGCAGAGGACCAGCCCGGCGGGAACCAGCCCGAGCAGGGGCAGGAGGACCACCTGGGGTGGCATGTACAGCGGCAGCCAGAGCAGCCACCAGCGCTCGCCAACGGTACGGAACAGGAGCATCAGCAGGAGCACTGCCAAGGCATAGAGCGCGGCGGAAAGGCCGACCGCCCATGACAGGGCCCACAGACCGCGGCGCACCCCGCGCGCCCCCGGGCGGTCCTGCCGCAGCCCCGGGAAGAGCAGGACAAGGAGTCGTTCGAGCGGACTGACGTCGGAAGCCAGGGCCATGACAACACGCCGAGATCGGCCGGCGCGCGCTCCGCCCCGTGCCTTATGCACGTCGAGATCACGATCGGCTGATTGCGGCGGTTGCGGCATGGTCACTGACTGTAAGCACCGCCCCGAAACACCCACTTCCGCGCTGGCGTCTCCTGTCGCCCCCATAAACTAGGCCATGTGCTCATCGCCTGCAATGTGCGCAAGCCCTGCGCCGCCCATGGAAACAACGCTTTTCGGCACACCGCTACCCGGGGTGCACGGGAGCCGGAATGGCCCGACGAGGTCGACGGCGCCGGCTGTGGGCCTGGTTCGCCGCCGCCGTGGCGAACCCCTGTGATCACGCCGTTCAGGTTGTCGCCGAGGGCAAGCCCCTGCTTCTGGGTCCTGTGCAGGACAGCAGCCGCGCCGGCCTGGCTGACCGCCGAGTCGAGGGCCCACCGGCGGCGCTTGCGGGTCTGGACGGCGGCGGCGGCTCGCGGTAGGTTACCAAGGCGGTTGACGGATCGACGGTTCCGAAGCAGGTGGTGGCGGCTGTGCAGCGCACGATACTCCATGTCGATATGGACGCGTTCTTCGCGGCCATCGAGCAGCGCGACCGCCCGGAACTGCGCGGCCTGCCGGTGGTCGTGGGCGGCCCGGCGGCCAGCCGGGGCGTGGTCGCCACCGCCTCGTACGAAGCCCGCCGCTTCGGCATCCGATCGGCCATGCCCTCGAGCGCCGCCGCGCGGCTCTGCCCTGAGGCGATCTTCGTGACGCCCCGCCACGACTGCTACAGCGCTGTCTCCGAGCAGGTGATGGCCATCCTGCGCGACGTCACGCCCCGGGTCGAGCCACTCTCCATCGACGAGGCCTTCCTCGAGGTTACCGGCGTCGTCGCCACCCAAGGTGAGGCTCGAGCCATCGGCGAGGCCATCCGGGAGCGGCTGCGCCGCGAGCTCCGCCTGACCGGATCGGTCGGCATCGGCCCCAACAAGTTCCTCGCCAAGCTGGCCAGCGACATGCGCAAGCCCGACGGCCTGACCGAGGCGCCGTGCGCTCCGGCGGCGATCCGTGCCTTCCTGGCGCCCCTGCCCGTCGGGCGCATCTGGGGCGTCGGCCCAACCACCGCGGCCCTCCTGGAACGCCGCGGCCTGCGGCATATCGGCGACATCCAGGCTCGGCCCCTTGAGGCGATGATCCGGATCCTGGGACCGAACCTCGGGCACCATGTCCACGAGCTGGCCTTCGGACGCGACGACCGCCCGGTCGAGTCCGGACCTCCTGAGGAGAAGAGCATCTCGCATGAGGAGACCTTCGCTCGGGACATCGCCGACCGCGAGGAACTCCGGCGCTGCCTGCTCGAGCAGGTGGAGAAGGTCGGTCGACGGCTGCGCCGGCACGGCCGCCTCGCGAACACCATTCAGATCAAGGTGCGCTTTGCGGATTTCCGCACGATCACGCGACAGCAGACCCTGCCACAGAGCACCCGTGCCGACCGCGACCTCTGGCGCGCCGCCGCCGCTCTCTTCGAGCGCCTCGAGCTTTCACAGCCGCTGCGCCTCATCGGCTTCGGGGTCAGCGGCCTGGAGGACGCCGCGGGTGCCAGGCCGCGCCAGCTCTCGCTCTTCCCCGAGCCCGCTGACGACGCCGACCGCAATGAGGCTCTCGATGAGGCCGTCGACGCGCTGCGGCAGCGCTTCGGCGCGGCCATCCTTCGGCGCGGACGATGGTGATCGGCCTGGAGACAGGCGCGCTCAGGCGGCGGTGCGGGCGTCAGTCGAAGACGAGGAAGTCGTCCAGTGACCAGACGCGCACGCGCGGCTCCGCACGGGCCCATGCCAGATCGGCCGGGGTGCCGTAGCCCCAGGCGGCGTAGTACAGCCGAACGTCCGCCAAGGCCGGTACCGCGAGGACCTGGCGCAGGGTCTCGGCGCGGTCTTCGACGAAGTGGAACCGTATCGACGGCCCCGAGTGCGCCATCAGGTCGCCGAGGATCGCGGTCTTGGAGCGGCCGCGCTCCAGGCCGTACAGGCGGTCCTCGGCCAGGCGCACCCCGCGAGACTCGAGCAGCGCCCGCGCAAAGCGCTCCTGTTTGGTGGTGATGACGGTGACCTCGGCCCGTTCCTGAGCCGACCGCACCGCCTCGACAACCCCCGGGTAGAACTCGTGCGCGGCCAGCCAGCCGGCCTCGTCGCGGCGGAGCCACTCGTCGCGGGCCTGCCCGAAGAAGCGCACCAGGTCCTGCCGCTGCCGGCCTGTCGCCGCGAGGACGCGCTGGCAATGCCCCTCCAGGTCCTCGGCGAAGGCGCTGTCGGGCGCGCCGTCGGCGATCATCCGCATCATGACGATGGCCTGATAGCCGGTCTCCAGCCACGGCCGGACCTCGAGGAACCGTGCGACGGCAGCGGCCGGCGGCGTCTCGGTCGACCATTCGGGCCAGAGCTGCCGGCCGGCGCGCCAGGCGCTGACGGCCGTCTCGCGGGCGCTGTCACAGAGAACGCCATCGAAGTCGAGCGCGATGCAATCCGCATGCTTTGGCGCCATGGTCACAGGGAGCCTCGCTGATCAGGGTGGCTGACGCAGACGCCCGACAACATAGCCGCCGCCCGGTGGATTGCCCGACGGGGGGGATCCCCACTCCGACAGTGCCAGTCTGGTGGAGCAGCCGTGTGCTGTCCGGCCACCACCGCCGGCGGGGTGGATCGTACGGAATTGCGCGGCGTGACGCGATCTTCCGCCGCGTTCTGTCCGGCACACCACGCCAGTCGTTTCCCAGGCGCTGGTGGAGCCTGCTGCCGCGCTCGGCTCGCGCGGCCTGCCTGACCGGCACCAGACGGGTCCGTCTGCAGCGGGGCGGCCCCTGAGCTGTTGGGTGTTCGGTTCTGGCACCCTCTTAGGGTGCGTGGTTCATGGACTCACGGTTCCGGGGGGCGTGTCCTCGCGCGCGACCCCCGGCTGCGATCTGGCACCCCTTCAGGGTGACCCAGTGAGCGCCGGCGCGATCTTCGATCGGCCCCGGCGCGGCCCCGGGCGGTCTTGGAATCCCGCCCGCCCATGGTATGGTTCGCAATGTGCCGCACGCTGAGCGCACAGCGCCGGCGCGAGGCGCCAGAGTCCCGTTTGGGGCGGCCGCAGGATCCCGTCACGGCGCGTCAGCCGTGTCCCCTCACAACGACACCTCGAGAGCAGGTATGGCTATGAAGGTCCTTGTCATTGGCGGCGGCGGTCGTGAACACGCGCTCGCCTGGAAGCTGTCGCAGAGTCCGCGGGTCTCGACGGTCCTCTGTGCCCCCGGCAACCCGGGGATGCAGGGGATTCAGACCGTGCCGATCAGCGACATGCACGCCCTCTGCGACCTGGCCGTCAAGGAGCGCATCGACCTGACCATGGTCGGCCCCGAGGCGCCCCTCTGCGACGGCATCGTCGACCTCTTCCGGTCCCGTGGTCTGCGCATTGTCGGCCCGGACCGCGAGGCGGCCCGCCTCGAGGGCAGCAAGGCCTTCGCCAAGGCCTTCATGAACCGGCATGGCATCCCGACCGCGGCGGCGGCAGTCTTCACCGACAGCGCCGCGGCCCTGGACTATGTCCGGACGCAGAGCGTGCCCGTGGTGATCAAGGCCGATGGCCTCGCCGCCGGCAAGGGCGTCATCATCGCCGCGACGATCGCCGAGGCCGAAGCGGCCGTCCGGACCTGCTTTGAGGGAGCCTTCGGCGAGGCCGGCAAGACAGTCGTGGTCGAGGAATGCCTCGTCGGCGAAGAGGCCTCCATCCTGGCCCTCACCGACGGCACCTGCTTCGTGCCTCTTGCCTCCAGCCAGGACCACAAGCGCATCGGCGACGGCGACACCGGGCCGAACACCGGCGGCATGGGCGCCTACTCGCCCGCGCCGGTGGTCACGCCGGAGCTCTGGAAGACCATCGAGCGTGAGGTCCTGGAGCGCTTCGTGCGCGGCTGCCGCGCCGAGGGGATGGACTACCGCGGCGTCATCTACGCCGGCATCATGGTCACCGCGCAGGGCCCGAAAGTCCTCGAGTTCAACGTCCGTTTCGGCGACCCGGAGACGCAGGCAGTGCTGATGCGCCTCGACAGCGATCTCGCGGAGGCCCTCGTCGCCACTGCCGACGGCAAGCTCCAGGGCGTCGAGCTCGCCTGGAGCGACGACCCGGCGGTCTGTGTGGTCATGGCGGCGGGCGGTTACCCGGGCACCTACGCCAAGGGCGCCATCATCAGCGGCCTCGAGGGGGCCGCGGCAACTGGCGCTGTCGTCTTCCACGCCGGCGTCAGCCGCAACAGCGACGGCCGGCTCGTGACTCAGGGCGGACGCGTCCTGGGCGTCACCGCCCGCGGCGCGACCCTGCGGGATGCCGTCGCCAAGGCTTACCGAGCCGTCGACTGCATCCACTGGGATGGGGCCACCTGCCGACGCGATATCGCAGCCAAGGCCTTTCGCCGATAGGGTGCCGACAGGGTA
>JAGVUW010000788.1 GCA_019136035.1 Verrucomicrobiota bacterium
GGCCTGGAGATCGCGGCACGCGCCGAAAGGCACTACCCGCGGCCCGGCCTGGCCAGCCACATCCTCGGTCATACCGGCCGACAGCGGCCCGAGTCCACCGCCGAGATGAGCCAGTACCCGGTCTTCTACGCCAACCTCGAGCTGCATGGCTGGGCCGGCCTGGAGAAGCAGTACGACCAGGAACTCGCCGGGGTGGCGGGGTCGCGGCTGGTGCGCGTCAGTGCCCTTGGCTATGTCCACAGCGATATCGGTACGCCGGTGCCGCCGGAGAATGGCAATGACCTGGTGCTGACCCTCGATCTGCGGGCCCAGCTCGCGGCTGAGCGCGTCCTGGACGCGCCGGGCTACGAGGGCGCCCTGGTCGCAGTCGAGATCGACAGCGGCGCCGTGCTGGCGATGGCCTCGGTGCCTGGCTACGACCTCTCGCGGGTCGACTCATCCCACTACGACCTGGCCTACTACGAGAGCCTGCGCGCCGATCGCGACCGGCGGCCCCTGCGCAACCGCGCCATGAGCACCTACACCCCGGGGTCGATCCTGAAGCCGTTCATTGCCCTCGCAGCCCTCGAGGCCGGCGTCATCGAGCCGACGACGCAGCACGACTGCACCGGCGCCTACCCGCTCGGGCCGACGGCACGCATACGCTGCTGGCTGCGCCATGGCCATGGGCCGCTCGACCTGCCTTTCGCCCTGGAGGGCTCCTGCAACCCGTACTTCATCGCCGCCGGCATGGCCACCGGCATCGACCGCATCGCCCCGATGCTGGCCGCGGCCGGCATCGGCACCCGGCCGGCTCTCGACCTGCCGCCGCAGACGCCGCTGCGTATCGAGTGCGGCATCTGCCCGTCCCGCGACTACTACCGACGGCGGTCGCCGCAGGGGCGGCGCTGGATCGCCTCGGATACTGCCTTCCTCTCCATCGGACAGGGCGTCATCGGCGTCACACCCATGCAGGCGGCGCTGATGGCCGCGGCCCTCGCCAACGGCGGCCTGGTCTACCGGCCCTTCCTGGTGCGCTCGGTGCGGCGCCCGGACGGCGGCGAGGTGCGCGCGGCCGCCCCCGTGGTCGAGAGCCGCCTGCCGGTGCGTCCCGAGTCCCTGGCGGCGATTCGGCAGGGCATGTTCCAGGTGGTCAACAGCCCCCACGGCACCGGCAGGAATGCCCGCAACAGCGCTGTGACCCTCTGCGGCAAGACCGGCACCGCCGAAGTCGGCGCCGGCGAGGAACGCTACCACGACACCTGGTTCATCGGCTTCGGGCCGGTCGAGAACCCGCGCTACGCCGTGGCGGTGCTGGTGGAGCATGGCGAGAGCGGCGGCCGCACCGCGGCGCTCCTGGCAGGACGGTTCTTCGAGCGTTGGCTCGGACCGGCCGGCGGCGCGGCGACGGAGCCCGGGCAGGGGGGGCAGGGGGGAATGATGGAATAGTGGAAGGAAGGGATGATGGGCAGGGAGAGAGGGGGTGAGGGCGGCGGGGCTTCCGATGGCGGGCGCGTGGAGCCCCTCGGCGCCGGGACGGCCCTTACTAACGTCCGCCGGGGCGCGGTCTCCAGGCCAGCGTCGGTGCTTGTCCGAGTCGTCGACGAAGCGTTTCGCGGGAAGAGGGAATTGAACCACGAAAGTCGCGAAAAGCACGAACTGGAGGACATCTGGAGAGGTGAGAGCGGCAGGACAGTCCGGCAGGCGCCCGTCGCCGTGCGCGTGTCGGGCCTCTCCTGTCCAATCCCATCCTGTTCGTGTCTTTCGTGCTTTTCGTGGTTACAGATCGTCTCGGGATTGTCTGGACCGTCTCACCCGGCTGGAGACTTCGGCAACCGTCCCGACTACAGTGCGACGATTAGTAACCCAGCCGCGGGCCGCCAGTCGGGCGGCCGCGGACTCCGCCCAGAGGATCACGACGGCCCGCCGGGGCCCTAATCTGGATTACTCGCGAAGCGCGGATGCTTCGCTCACAATCCACTTGCGCCGTACCTCGCTGCGGCGCAAGTTTCGACGCGCGTCGCGGTGCGCCGCTTGCTCGAGGTTAGCCCTGAGCAAGAGGCCGCAAGTGCCTCGCGTCGAAGCCCGAAGGGTGGCCTGTTCACGGGCCGCCGTGCGGCGCGTGAATAGGTCAGGCTAACAGTCAGGACAACTCACAATGAAACGCTTCGAAGAACTCTTTGCGGAACTGCAGGACAAGGCCCGCCGCGGCGATCCGAACTCGGGGACCGTCCGCGAATTGGCCCAGGGCCGGCACTTCATCGGGAAGAAGATCCTCGAGGAGGCTGGCGAGGTCTGGATGGCCGCCGAACACGAAGGCCGCGAACGCACCGCCGAGGAGATCTCGCAGCTCCTCTACCACGTCCAGGTCCTGATGCTGGCCTGCGACCTCAGCCTCGACGACGTCTACCGGCACCTCTGAGGGCGGTGCCCCCCTGGCTGGTTTGCTCGGGCGCTGGCGGTATGCTTTGCGGGCGCGGTCTCGAGGTCGATGCGGTGGCATGGCCGTCAAGGGCATGAGGTGCAGCATGATCGGACGTACGGCTTTGGCGCTCGGTATGGCTCTGGCGACGGCCCCGGCGGCCTGGTCCGCTGCCGAGGCGATGCGCTGGGACGCCGCGCAGGCATCCGGTGCGGTGGCCCATGCCGGCCGACCGGATCAGCCGGCCGGTGCTATCGAGGGCGCCGTGGTCATGGCCAGCCAGGAGGACCTCGTCGAACGGCCCTACTTCGCCTTCGACGGCCGTGGCGCCGGCATCCGCATCCCCGACGAACCGGCCCTGAACCCCGGCACCCTCACCCTCAGTGCCTGGTTCCGCCCGGCCCCGGGGACGGCCGCCACCCAGAAGGCCCTGGCGGTCAAGTCGCGTCCGGTACACCAGCGGCCGTGGTACCAGTACGGCCTCTTCATCCTCGACAGCCCCGAGCACCCCGCGGCGGTCTGCGCCTGCCTGAGCGTCCGCGATGAACTGGTCAGCCTCGAGGCGCCGCAGGCCCTGCTCGCCGACCAGTGGAACTACGCCGCGATGAGCTTCGACGGGAGCACCCTCAGGCTCTTCGTCAATGGCACCTGGTACGGCCCCGTGACCGTGCCGGCCGGTCGAGTGGATGCCTTTCCGACACCGCTGCTCTTCGGCGTCTACAGCAACCTCCCGAGAACCCCCGAATACAGCTTCCACGGCGCCATCAGCGTCATCAGTCTGGCGGCGGAGGCCCTCCCGCCGGAGCGCCTCGAGGCGGCCTTCCGTGAGGAGCGTCCGCAGTACCCGGCCGCCGCCGCGGCCCGCGTCGAGTCGCCGGCGGAGCGCGATCTGAACGACGCCCTGCGGGCCGGCCGTGACCTCTGGGGCGAGGCGCTCATCGCTGCCGGCGGCGCCACCTACGACGGCCTCAAAGACCGCCTGCCGCCGCTCTTCCTCTCGACCGGGCAGACCAACAAGGACTTCGGCGTCCATAACCTCCTCTTCGCCGCCGCCGGTGGCGAACCGCCGTACCTCGTACCCCTGGGCGACGGCAGCCGCCTCGCCGCCGGGCGCTCGGACTCCGGCCGGTACCTCGAGATCGGCGTCGGCACGGGCGGCCTCGAGACCTACGGCAGTGCCCTCGCCGACCTCGACGGGCCTCGCCTCGGCGGCGGCTGGTACCCGATTCTGGAGACCGGCTACCGCGACCGTACTGGCGTCGCCTGGCGTCAGGAGTGCTTCGCGGCGGAGGTGCCGGGCCTGCCGCACCCGGTCGCCTTCCTGGCGCTGCATGTCGATGGTGCGGCGGCGGTCGATCCGGGCTGCCTCGTGTCGATCCGCCGCGGCCAGCCGGTCGGCGGCGACCTGGCGCTGTCCTCCGGCCCGGTGCCGGAGGCCGGCCCGGTCTCATGGCAGCCGCAGCCCGGCGCCTCGCTGTACCTGATCTGGTCGCCGCAGGAGCCCCTCCCGGCCGGGCTGCGCGCCGGCGCCGCAGCCCACGAGGCCGCCCGGGCGCGCTGTCGGGGCTATTGGGATGAGCGCCTTGGCACGACGCCGGTCTTCGAGGTACCGGAGGCGATCGTCATGGACGCCCAGCGCCAGTTGCTCGTGCAGAACCTCATCCTGCTCTGGCGTTACTCCCTGGGTTCGGTCGTCTATCACGACTCCTTCTACCAGCCCGAGGGCAGCGAGGCCGCGAGCCTCCTGGCGATGTATGGCTACCCCGACCCGGCCCGCCGCAGCCTGGCGCGGCTCCTGGAGCTGAGCAAGGGCCCCGGCAACTACGTCAACTGGGAGCGCGGCGAGAAGCTCTCGCACGGGGCACTCTACTACCACCTGACCGGCGACGAGGGATTCATCCGCGAGCACACGGCGCTGTACGAATCCTACGCCGCCGACTTCGCCGCGCAGATCGCCGCCGACCCGCATGGCCTGCTGCGCCCGGAGCGCCAGTGCGGCGACATCCCGACGCCGTCCTACGCGCTCTTCCACCAGGCCGTCGCCTGGCGCGGGCTGCGCGACATGGCCACGGTCTGGGGCCAGGTCGGCCGCGACGACCTGCGGGAGCGCTACGAGCCCCTGGCCCGGCAGTGGCGCCAGGCCATCCTGCGCGGCGTCGAGCGCACTAGCAAGGGCCTCCCGGATGGATCGCTCTTTGTCGGCCTGCGCCTGCATGAGCCGGTCGAGGTCTACAGCCCCATCACCGCCACTCGCCTGGGCAGCTACTGGAACCTCTGCATGCCCTACGCCTTCGCCTCGGGTCTGTGGGCCGACGACGACCCGGCCCTGCGCCGCATCCTCGACTTCATCCACGGCCACGGCGGCACCCTCCTGGGGCTGACGCGCTTCAACTACTACCCGACGCCCATCGGCAGC
>JAGVUW010000074.1 GCA_019136035.1 Verrucomicrobiota bacterium
GACAGGTCAGACAGGTCAGACAGGTCAGACAGGTCAGACAGGGCGAGCAGGCGCCACGAGCCGCCACGCCATCGACAGCACAACCCCGCGATCGCCCATGCGGGCGGGCCGGTCACTCCTGGCCGTAGCGGACGCTGAACACCAGGTCGAGGACGGTCACCGCCGTGCTCCGAGCCCGCACCGCCGCCCACAGCGCCTCGCCGGTCTCGGTGCTGCTGGCCGCGCCAAAGGCGATCTCCGGACGGTAGGGCGTGCCGCGGGCCCTGAAACAGCCCTTGCCCTCGAGACGCGGCGTGCCGTCGATGGCCAGGGCGACGTCCTCGCCGCGGATGGTCAGGCGGTAGGTGTGGAAGTCGTCGGTGGTGTCCATGGCGACCTTGACCCCGGGGTCGTGGTGGAACTCGACGCGGTCGGGGTACAGCCTCAGGCGCTGGCCGGCGGTGCCGTTGCCGAAGATCAGGCTGCTGATGCCGGAGACGACCTTGACGCGGGCCTCGATGACGGTCTCGTCATGCTGTCCCATGGCCAGGCCATGGCGGAAGTAGAGGTACTCGCCGTTGGCCGTGCCGCGGTCAGCGACGAGGAGAGCCCCGTCGCGGCACTCGGCCAGGGTGTTGGCAACGGCGACGCGGTCGCGGCTCCAGGCGGGCCCGGGGAGGGCCGTGCCCTCGCAGGACACCGTCCAGGGCGCCTCGGCAGCGGCGCCTGCGGTGGCGGGCACGGCGGCGGCCAGGGCGATGGCGAGGGCGTTGGCGCCCGGCCGCGGCAGCGCCGGCGGCACGGCGAAGTCGAGCCAGTCGTCCACGACCGCGGGCCGGCCGAGGTCCTGGCCCTGCAGCGCCACCGTGAGGCGACCCGGGTCCGCCAGGCCGCGCTGGCGCACATGCGCCGTCACCCGCGGCCGCAGGCCCGCCGCCACCGCTCCGGCGAGGTCCTCGCCCAGATCCACCTCCAGGACCGCCGGGCGGCCGGGCTCGAGACTCAGGGGCTGCCCCGGCGTCAGGATCGGGCGGCGGCAGTGGCGCTCGCCGCCAGACAGCCACACCCCCGGACGGCCGTCGCGGACGGTCACATGGAAGAGCTTGTCCAGGCCGCGCAGCGCCGCCGGCGAGGCGAGTTCCTTCCACAGCGGCGAGGCCGGGTTGAAGTGGTTATAGAGATAGAGGCCCTCGGCGCCGGCCTGCCAGGCATTCATGGCACGACCCCGGAGGGCCTCCAGCGAGCCGCGCCGGAAGCGCGTCTCGCCGGTGACGCGGGACTCGCTCAGGCCCGAGTACACCGCCACGCCGTGGCGCTGACCCAGGGCCACGCTGGCGCTCCAGGGCTGCAGGCGGAAGTAGCAGCTCGTCACCAGGATGTCCACCAGGCCCTCAGACAGCCAGCGCTCGATATCCAGGCCCATCTCGCGGCTGAACTCGGCCGAGTCCGGCACCCGGATCGCCAGCAGGATCGGCCGGCCGCGCTTCAGGCCCACGACCTCGGTCATGGCACGCACCCGGCGCATCAGGTCGGTCATCATGGCGCACTCTTCGGCGGTGGCGACGCCGCCGTTGGCGGTGCTGGGGAAGTAGCAGAGGTGCCGGAAGAAGTCCAGCTCGACGCCGTCGATGTCGTAGCCACGGCAGACCTCGTCGAGGTAGCGGAAGGCCAGATCGCGGATCTCGGGCACCGCGTAGTTCACCGAACTCCAGCGGCCGTGCGGCGTGCGACGGATCGGGTCGCCCACCAGCCACTCGGGATGCTCGACCTTCAGCGGCGGGTAGAGCAGGTAGGGCTTGTCCGGACGGTAGGCGCTGTCGTGGGTGTCGTTCATGCGCATCGACCAGAAGGCCTCCTGGCCGTGGGCATGAGCGTGGTCGACCACCAGCCTCAGGCAGTCCGCGCCCTGGTCGATCAGCTCGCGCGCGATGTTGCGCATGCCCGGCTGCAGCCCGAAGTCGCCCGGCTGGCGGTCGAGGAGGGTGCCGACCTTGGTGTCGTGGGTGAAGAAGCTGAAGCCGGAGCTGATGGTGCAGTAGGCGATGGCGCCGACTCCGGTGCCGGCCAGGCCGGTGGTCCGGCGCGCCAGGAAGTCGGCCGCCGTCAAGGCCTTCTCGCGCGGGTAGTAGAGGACGTCACAGCCGTCGTTGTTCATCAGGATGCCGCGCGGCCTGAAGGCCAGCTCGCGGCGCTCGGCACGCAGACGCTCCAGCGCCGGACCGGCCGCCGGACCAGCCGCGTCCTGTGCCAGAACCGGCGTCAGCGCCGCCGCCGTCACCACCGCCGAAAGAAGCCACGTCTTCATCGAAGTCTCTCCTCACAATTGCCGCCAGAGCCGGATCACCGGCGCCCGCCGAGTGTGCTGGAGCGCGAGTGTCCACAGACGCGAATGCGTCCACGAGCTGGAACGGCCCCGACAGCACCCGCCGCGACCCTTCCCACAAGCCCACCCCGCCGGCGCCCGAGGCGCCACAACAGCAGGCTCAACGGCGCCCGCCGAGTGTGCTGGAGACCGTTTTGCCCCTGTCAAGTTTCGTGGGCACAAAGAGTCCCCGAGTGCCCCGCCTGCGGCGGTTTTTCCGAATGGTGGTTTCTTCGGCGTCGGCTCCTATCTGCTGGCACGAAGGCATCAGAGCGCCATGCTGGTATTGAGGGGTTGGAAAGAGGGCCCCATACCGTTAGACGAGGCGTTGAAGCCGCCAGAGATCGCCATTCTCCAAATCGGGTTTTCCCCAGGCGCGAGTAAGGCGTTATGCGAGCGGTCCGGCGCCGAAGTCACCTGTTATGGAGCCCTCTGTTAAGCGCTTGCTGCCGGCGTTTCTCCTTTGTCTGCGGGCATACGCATCTCGATCATTGCGACAAGACGTGTGATGTACTCGGGCCGCCTGGCGCCGGGGCGCGGCGCTCTCCGGAGCGGCCTCGGGCTGCTGGAGCACCCCTTCCAGCCGCCGCACAGCAGGGCACTGCGTTCGAACGCAAGGCAGTCGTCCGGCAACTGTGCCAGGGCCTGTTCGGCCAGTTCGCAGATCCTGTCGGCGGGAACCCTCCTGTCCCGTGCGAAGGCCACCAGCTTGCACAGCACAGAGTCCTGGCGCCCGGCGACGGGGTGGTCGAACACGGTTCGATGGCGGAGCATCTGGAAGCTGATGCGCACGAACCGGCTGCCGACCGCGATCCGGGCCTCCTTGTACGACATCTCCCTGTGGTCGGGAAGCTGCCGCCAGGCACGGAAGTACGGGTTGCAGCTGAGAAGGTTGTGACCGATCACCAGGATGGCCTCGCGCAGCCGTGCGTTGCGGCCGGCCACCACAGGACCGTTCGGGCGGTCGGCCTCGTCGCTCTGGAAGCGCGAGGGAAACAGGCCGGCCCGGCCGGTCACGTTCCTGGGGCCGATGTAGTGCCCGTCCGGCCCCATCTCGCTGCCGTAGTCAGACGCCGACGCCACGTTGATGCCGGTGACGCTCAGCAGCAGCACCGCCGGGGTCTGAACCAGGTGCCCGAGCAGGTCGACCTCATAGCGGTCGATCAGATCGCTCAGGTGCCGGATCAGCGACAGGTGGTCGCGCAGGACGTCATGGTTGACTGCCGCGCCGCCGTCAGCAGGGGCAGCCTGCGCTGCCCAGGCCCGCACGCGTTCCGCGGTACTGCGCCGGCATGCGACTCCCGCCTCCGCGAGCTTCTTCATGATCCGATCGGTGCCGGCCATCAGGACCTTCCGGGGCGAGCTGTACGCCTCAATCAGGGCCGCCGCCGTCGGCGTCTTCCACAGGTCCTCGAACAGGTCGGTGTAGCCCGGGAACAGCGCCTCCATGCGCCCGGCGCACTGCGTCTTCAGGCTGGCCCGCCGGCTGACCAGGTCAGCCCGGGCGCGGCTCCGCAGGCGGAAGTCAGGCCACGGCTCAGGCAGAGCCGCCTCCTCCGTTCCGTAGCCGCAGATCATGGCACGGTGCATCGCGGTCAGGTCGATCGGATCGGTCTTCACTCCGGGGTTCGCCGGCTGGCGAAGCCGCTTGGTGGTGAACGGGCTGATCATCTTCACCGGCCACTTTGCCTCGACCATCTGCTTGAGCGGCTGATGCCAGCGGCCGGTCCGCTCGATCCCCACGACCAGTTCGACCAGGCCGTGCCTGGCCATCTGCCTCTCGATCTCCGCCATCATTGCCTCCAGGGCGGGGCGGTGACAGCGCACCGGCTCGGGCTCCCACAGGCAGTCGCCCAGGAAGTTGCCCAGGCGCACGGCGAAGTGCCGCTTGCCCGAGTCGACCAGCAGCACACCGACGTGCTCCGGGCCCGCCTGGCGGATGCGCATCCTCAGCGACTCGTCAGCCCCCTGCGGCGGCACGCTCCCTTTCCTTTTCCGTGGACGGGTGTTACCTTTGTTCATAGCCAGACCTCCTTGTTGCCGGGGCTCTCCACATCGGAACCCCATGACAGCCCTGTGTTCTGGCGCTCTGCAACTTGCAACGTCTCCTGCAGGGTTCTTGGAGGTCTGGCCTTCTTCTTCCATGCCTGGGTGTCAGCGTCTCCGGAAGGGTGGATCGGGGTCTCCCCCGGCCCCCCTCTTCCAGCCAGTTACCCACAGCCTCCGTCTCCGCTCCGACGAGAATGGATCATTCTCGCGGAGCCGGAGTCTATGGATAACTGAAGGAACATACCAGCGCGAGTGTCCACAGACGCGAAGGCGTCCACGAGCCGCAGAGGCATCGACAGCGCCACGACGCGACGTTTCATACGAGGGTGGCCGGGCGAGCGCTGACGCGGTCGTCGATCAGCCCTGTGCCTGACGCCGGATCCTCGAGGATCTCACGTCACTGACGGACAGCGCCCAGCGCGGGAGGTTCAGCCCGGGTCGGCCAGGCCGAAGAAACGCCGGGCATTCCCGGTGGTCAGGCGCGCCAGGTCGGCCTCGGTGAGGCCCTTCTCCGCGGCGACGCGACGGCCGACCTCGACCATGCGCGCCGGCGTGTTGCGCTCTCCGCGGTAGGGCACCGGCGCCAGGTACGGCGAGTCGGTCTCCAGGAGCAACCGCGACACCGGCACCACCGCCAGGGCCGCGCGGATGTTCTCGGCGCGGTTGAAGGTGACCATGCCGTTGAAGGACAGCATCGCGCCGAACTCCAGGGCGCGCCCGGCCTGCTCCGGCGTGCCGGTGAAGCTGTGGATGAGGATGCGCACGCCCGCGGCCGCCGCCTCGCTCAGCATCGCCAGGCAGTCGTCGAAGGCGTCGCGGCAGTGCACGATGACCGGCCGGTCCAGTGCCGCCGCCAGCTCGAGGAAGGCCGCGAAGACGCGCCGCTGGTCGGCGGCCGGCGAGTGGTTGTAGTAGTAGTCCAGGCCGATTTCGCCGACCGCCACCACCCGCGGCTCGGCCAGGAGCGCCCGGAAGGCCTCCAGGT
>JAGVUW010000302.1 GCA_019136035.1 Verrucomicrobiota bacterium
CACCAGCGTCATCCGGTAGGTGTGGGAGGCGACGGTCTCGTTCTGCCTGCCCCGGTAGGAGTGCCCCAGCTTCTCACCGGAGAAGCCGCTGCGCAGCACCGTCATGGTGGTCTGCCCTGACCGGCTGTTCATCGCACCGAGCGTGTCGATCTCGGTGAGTGTGAACATCACCGAGACCACCGGCGGCGGCGGGTTGTCACCCTTACCCGGCGTGCGGTTGTAGCACTCGATCATCCCCTCGCCCGACCCGATGGACCGGTCGTTGACGTAATCGGGAACCAGGTTCTCCGCGACGTTTCCAGCGGCACCCTTGCCACCGCCGGACTTGCCGACTATCGCGCAGAACCAGTTGAGCGATCCCTTGCCGCCGATGATCGGAGGCAAAGTGATACTGGGCGGGACCAGCGCCAGCACGCGCGCGACGCAGCAGGCGAACACCGCCCACGGTGCGGTCATTTTCTCCAGCGCCGATTCGAAGATCACCTGGTGCTGACGTCGCGCCGTCCAGAAGTCCTGCTCCAGAACCTCCAGCTCTCCACCGCTGCTAGGATCGGGTGGCTCCGACTGGGTATCACCTGATGGAGCGGCGGCCTCGGTGCTATCAGCCCTACTCGCGTTGGCAAATTGGGTGCCGGGGTCGCCCCCATTGGGGGGACCGTCCGTGGCAGCTCCGTCCATGACGGCGCGGAACCAGTCCAGAATCCCCGGCTGGGAGAGCTCGCGCGCCACATTGCTGTTGGTGATCATGCGGTTGAACTCGGAATACGCCACATCGCGCGGTCGCACCTCCCCGCGCGACGGGTCGGCCAGCACGGCGATGAACACCTCGCGCAGCAAAGACAGCGCTTGCTCCACGCCGGGCTGACCCTCCGCGCCGTGGCGCAGAATGGCCAGCACATGACGGCAGCAGGTGTCGTGCCGGGACATTCCCGGCAGGTTCAGCTCCTTGATCGCCATCGCCAGTCGCGCCTGCACCGTCGGGGACGGCTCTCCTGTGGTCAGGGCCTGGCGGGTGTCGAACTCCGCGGACACGTCCAGTGACCGCGGAGTCAGCTTCAGCCCGTCGATCCACCGCTGCGGCAACGCGGGAATGTCGGACAGCTCGGGGATGCCCAACAGCTGACCCTTGGAGTTGCGCCACCAGTAGTCGCGGCCCTCGGGGTGGACCGACGGCCAGCACACCACATACCGGTGGTGACGCTGGATGACCTCGATGTCGCCGATCGAGAGCTCGGGGAACACGATGACGGTCTCCAGCAGAGTGCCCGCGGGCACCCGAAACAGCCGCAGACCACTCACCAGGTCTTCGTTGCGACTCGATGACTGCGGCCCCTCCGGTAGTGGGCCCCAGCGTCGCACTGCCTCAGAGAACGCCGCGGCTCCGGTCTTGGCACCGTAGGCGTCGACGTCGATGCCGATAATCCCCTCGGGCAGTCTCAGGCACAGATTGCCCTGGGGGTACAGTTCGCTCCACTGGAGGATGTCGGCGAAGGACGGGTCGGCACCGTCGTATCCGGTGAAGCCCTTCGGCGGCGGCCACTTGGTCCCTCTGTTGAGAGGCAGGACACCGCGCCAGCCTTTTTCGAAATACACCTGCGCGGCATCGGCATAACCGATGGCCTCATCGTCGGGCATCACGTGGGCGACCCTACGCCGAACTGGCCTCGATTATGGGGATTCACCGCTCATCTCCGTAGACGCTCTCCACGCCGGCCTGATGAGCCAGGGCGATCTCGATGTCCAGGTCATCGTAGGAGATGATGGTGAACCCGGCATCGTCCAGCGCGGCGATGATGGCGCCCGGCATCACGCGAACGGGGTGGAGGTCGTAGGCCTTTCTCAGTTCGGAGAGGATCACACTCTCTGCGGTCGGCTTCGATGTTTTCCGGGGAACTTTCCCGCAGTTCAGGAAGGGAATCCTCACGTTTCGGGGGCCTTTCTACATCGTCCAGGCTTGCGCTTTCTCGAGGGCAAGCTGCTTGAAGCTGGTCACTCTGTCCATGAGGCGAACTACTCGGGCGGCATCCTCGGGGTGCCGGTTGATCCAGTCCACCAGTCCCTCGTTGAGGGTGCTGATCGTGCCCAAGGCGCGGTCCATGGCAACACTCACCGCCTGGATCTTGTCCTTGGGGTAGGCGAACCACAGCTGACCGTCGTGGGTGAAGGTGGCACATGCGCCGCGAGGCAGCCCGGTGCCGAAGGTGACTTTCTTGGTCTTGGTCTCAGACGCCGACATCTGTACTCCTCCTGAGAAGCGGCCGCCCCTGCCCGGGGGGGGTTGGCAGGAGCGCCGCTTCGGCTCAGAACGGCGATGCGGCGCTGGCGCCCATCGTCGCGGCGACCGTCGCCTGGGTGGCGGGGTCCATCGCGGCCCAGGCGGCATCCGAGATGGCGGCCGGTTTGACCAGCGCGGCCGGAGTCGGCGGAGCGACGGGGACAGCAGCGGGGAATGCCTGCTGTACCGCGGCTGGCACCGGCGCGGGCGCGACCGCGGGTGCGGCGGTGCCGTTGGTGCCGAAGTGCTCGGCGACCCCGGTCGGCGGGGGCTGGTAGGCGGCCTCGAAGTGCTTCGACGGCGACAGCCCCGGCCGGTCGGCCGGTTCGGTCCGAACGAACTTCACCAGGAGCCTGCCGCCGACGGCGGGCTCCTTGACCCCGGCCCGGCGCAGGGCATCGCCGATGGCGCTGCGCATGTAGGACTTGACGTAGAGCGTTCTGGCGCCGTCGTCGAACTGCTGCTCGGGGTCGCGTTCCTCGGTGTCCAGCTCAATGCGGACCTGCATCCGGTCGGTGGGCTGACCCGTCTTCGGGTCGTTCACCGGCTCGGGCGGGTGCACGGCCGTGATGGTTCCGACGATCTGCTTCGGGGGCTGGTCGGGCCAGGTGATGCCCTTGCCGCCGCCGAAGAATCCACCAAGTGTCATTACTGTTTCCATTCCGTGATTGTTGTGATGGGGGTGGTGGGTGTTGCGTTTTGCAACACGTCTACCCGCTTTCGCGGGAGTCCTGTGGGTCGACCAGGCCCATTTCGCGGGCCTTGTTCATGACGATCTCGTAGCAGGTGTCGCACGCGCTGACCAGGTTGGCCTGGTCGGTGCGGATGCCGGAGGCGAGCAGCTCCCGGTTCGCCTCGGCCTCGGTGGTGTTGGTCAGGCACAGCGCCCCGCAGACCGCGCAGACGAACGTGCGAGGCTCACTCATGGCTATCCCCGGCCTGAAGGCGCTGGGATGCGGCCTCGCTGGCCGCGATCCTGGCGGCCTTCACCGTGACGGCGCGGTAGTGGTAGTCGCACAGCGCCGCCGTGCCGGTTTCGGTGTCCATCTCGGCCACCGACGGCGAGCCGCACACGACGCAGCTCATGATCCGTCACCGGGGCACTGCAGCGGCCCCTTGGGATCGGTCGAGTACCAGGGGCAGAACACGCAGTCGTGCTGGGAGGCCGGAATCCACTGATAGTGGTCGGGGCTGTTGGCGACGTCGAAGTCGTCCAGCAGGGCGATCACCTGGTTGCGTCGCTCCAGCACCCAGTCGGCGATCTTGGGGTCGTAGTCGGCTGACCAGACGTGCAGCGAGTGCAGGGTCGCGCCGCGGGGCACGAACGCGATCGCCACCCGGTTGACCGGCAGGCCCGCGTTCTCGAAGCCCCGCCCGTAGAGGAACACCTGGGCCTTGTAGGCCGGGCCGGGGTCCTTGCGGTACTTGCGCAGCCGTGGGGTGCCGACCACCTTCCAGTCGATCACCGTCGCGGTGTCGCGGTCGTATAGGTCGCAGCTGCCGGTCAGGCCGGCGGTGACCTGTACCTTGGTTTCGGTCATCCACCGCTGGCGTCCCAGCTCGGTGTTGGCGTGACGGGCGGCGGTTTCCAGCCAGGCGTGCACGGCGGTGCCGATGATGCTGGGCAGCGGGTCCCACTCGGGGTTGGAGCCTGGCTCGTCCATCATGGCGTAGGCCAGCCGCCTCATGCAGGGATGCGATACGTCGCTGGGACCCAGGGCTGTCTGGCGGTGGCGCGGGGTTACATAGTCGCGGGCGTGGATCATCGCCAGCAGGTCGTCGCGCAGCGGGTCGGGGGCGGCCGGTGGTGGCGCGCTCTCGAAGAAGTCGGCGGTGGTTTCACTCATCGAGGACCTCGAAGCGCCGGACCTCGGTGGTCTTGCGGCACACCTCGTAGATGTCGGGGAAGGAGCGCTTGAGCGCCTGCTGGTCCAGGGCGGTCCGCTTGTGGAACTTCCAGGTGACCGCGGTGTGTCCGTCGAGTGCGCCCTCGGTGTTGTCGCCCAGGGCTTGTTCGACCGCGTCGCGGGCTTTGTCCTCCGCTTCCTTGAGTTCGGCTTTCCGGTCTCTGACCCAGCGGAGCGTTTCGACCGCCCAGCGGATGCGCTCCAGATCGACTGCCATACCGAGAACGCTAGACCCACCCACCGACACTGTCAAGGGGTACGACACATCTGGTTTTTTCCCCTACTTTGAGGCGTTCTTCCCCTAGTTTCTGGTGTTTGCTGGGAAGTGTTGTACATGTTGTACATGTTGTACATGGGGGGGTGTGTCTCTCGTTTTACCCCTGTTTTTCTAATCGCTGGTCAGCCCCTTATATAGTATATATAATTAATTAATATTCAATCGCGTATAGGAACAAGTCCACACAAGTAGGGGTAAATGCCGACAGACGCGCCTGGCATGTACAACATGTACAACATGTACAACACGAATTGCCAGAAGGCCGATTAGCTGGCCCGGCCCGCCTGGATGGCCACACGC
>JAGVUW010000310.1 GCA_019136035.1 Verrucomicrobiota bacterium
CACCAGGAGCAGCAGGGCGTAGGCCTCGGAGCGCAGGCCGCGCAGACGGGCGTACTCCTCGTCAAAACACACCGCCAGGAACTTGCGGTAGAACAGCACCCCGGTCAGGGCCGTGGCGGCATTGACCAGGCCGATCACCACCAGGTCGCGCGACGACACCAGGAGGATGTCGCCGAAGAGGACGCTCATCGGGCTGAAGTACCCCGGTGTGCGCGCCAGGAACAGCAGCCCGGCCGCCATGCCCAGGACCATCACGGCGCTGATCACCGAGTCGGCCAGGTGCTCGGCCGCCACCGTCACCCGGCCGATGATCAGGGCCGCCAGCAGGGCCGCCACGAAGGCGCCGAGCATCGGCGTGCACCACTCCCAGCCGGCGTGGTGACGCAGGAACACCGCGGCGCCGATCCCCGCCAGGACCGAGTGGCTGATGGCCGCGGCGACGTAGGTGATGCGCCGGACCGTTACGTAGGCGCCCACGACGCCGAAGGTCAGGCTGCCGGTGAGGCCCACCAGCAGGGGCAGGAAGAGGATACCGCCTGGCACGAACATCTGCCGCCAGAGGTCGCTCATGACACGGCTCCCGATTCGCGGTGGCGGAAGAGCCGCCAGATCGCCTCGGAGGTCACTGCCTCCGGAGCGACCTCGCGCAGGCGGTGGTCGACGAAGAAGACGCGGTCGAGACGCGTCGAGAGGTAGTCGAGGTCGTGCGAGACGGTCACCACCGCCAGGCGCCGGCTGAGGTTGGCCAGGAGATCACGCACCAGGCGCCCGACCGCCGGGTCGATGTTGGCGGTCGGCTCGTCGAGGAGCAGCACCGACGGATTGCCGACCAGGGCGCGCGCGATCAGGACGCGCTGGCGCTGGCCGCCGCTGAGCTGGTCAAACGGCCGCCGGCGCAGATCCGTGATCTGCAGCTCGGCCATCACCGCCGCGGCATCCGCACCGCACGACGGGCGATGCCAGCCCAGCCAGTGGCGGTCGATACAGCCGGTCAGAACCACCTCGCCGACCGTGATCGGAAAGCCGCGGCGAAGCACGGTGTGCTGGGGCACGTAGCCGACATGCCTGCAGGCGCGGTGCGGTGGACAGCCCATCACCCGGATCTCGCCCGCCTCCGGCGTCAACTGGCCGAGCATCAGCCGCAGGAGCGTGGTCTTGCCGCCGCCGTTCGGGCCGATGATGCAGGTGTGCGACTGCGGCGGGATGGTCAGGCTGACGTCGCGCAGCACCGGCCCCGAACTCGGATAGCGGAACGACACCCCGGCGAAGCTCACCACCGGGCCGCTCAAGTCGTGTCGATGACCGCAGGGTGGTGGCATGGCCATGGCCGAGCCTCCTTGACTCAACGCGCACCCCGCGTCCGCTCCAGAGCCGCGACCGCCTGGCCCATGGCACCGAGGGGGTCCGCGCTCAGCGGGTTGATCGCGATGACCTGACCGCCGATGCGCTCGGAAAGGATCTGCGCGGAACGCTGCGGGAACTGCGGCTGCACTACAATCACGCGGACCTTCGCTGCGCTGGCCTGCGCAATCAGGGCCGAGAGCTGCCGCGGCGAGGGCGACTTGCCGTCGATCTCCACCGCCTGCTGCACCAGGCCGTAGTCACGGGCAAAGTAGCCGAACGAGGGATGATAGACGTAGAACACCGCCCCGCGCAGGCCCTCCAGCCGCCGCCCGTAGTCGGCGTGCGCCGCCTCGAACTCCTGCCGCAGCGCCGCCAGATTCGCGGCGATGGCCTGACGCTGCTCCGGCAGACGACGCTCCAACGCCTCCGCCATACGACCGGCCATGTGCAGCAGATTCGGCACCGACAGCCAGAGGTGCGGGTCGCTCACCTCACCATGGTCATGCCCGGCGTGGTCGTGGCCCGCATGAGCCTCGCCCGCGTGCCCATCCTCGCTGCAGGCCACGCCCGGCGACCGCGACAGGCCGGCACTGACATCCACAATCTCGACACCCGGGAAGGCCTGGCGGATCTTCTCACAGACCGCCGCCTCGAAGTCGATCCCGACCGTAAACAGCAGGGCGCTCCGACCCAGCGACGCCACCGCCCGCGGCGACGGCGAGAAGGCGTGCGGGTCCTGCGTCTCGTTCATAAAGGACGACACCGCCACACCCTCGCCACCCAGACGCGCCGCCAGGCCCTGCAACGGCGGTATGCTCACCGTCAGCCGCAGAGGCTCGGCCGCGGCCGCCCGCAGACCGGCCAGAACGAACACCAGACCGAAAAGACCCGCCAGACACCGCCTCACCATGGCAACGCCCTCCGCCAGGCCGACCAGCCGCCGTGCCCGGATCGTTATAGTGTAACAATGCGACTAGAATACCGCCGCCGCTGCCGCTGTCAAGGGGGAGCCGCCGCCGCGCCCTGGCAGCGCGGGCAGCGCCCGTGGATCTCCAGGGCGACCTTCTCGAAGTGGAAGCCGCTGGCGCGGGCGGTCTCGAGGATGGCCTCGCGGAGGCGGAGGTTGCAGACCTCGAGGGCCTGGCCGCAATGGCTGCAGATCAGCAGTTGGCAGCCGTGGTTGTGCAGGGGATGCCCGCAGACGACGTAGGCATTAAGCGAGGCGATGCGATGCACGAAGCCGTGGCTGACCCAGAAGTCGAGGGCGCGGTAGACGACCGGCGGCATGACGCGCTCGCCCGGCCGGGTCAGGCTGTCGAGGAGGTCGTAGGCCTTCATCGCCTCGGCGCGCTCGGCAAGCATTGCGAGCACCCGCCGCCGGCCCGGCGTCAGGCGCAGCCCATGCCGCCGGCAGTAGCTCTCGGCTTCGTCGAGGAGGCGCTGGCTCTGTTCCTTGGCCATCACGTCGCTGCTTCGCTCCCTGCCGCGTCGGCATCGCCGGCCGCGCCCGCTGCTGCCGGGGCGCCCGGCCTTGCCCCCTACTATAGTCACGTGCTCCCGGCCTGCCCTGGCGCCGGCGTCAGGCACAGGGCTGATCGACGACCGCGTCAGCGCTCGCCTGGCCACCCTGGAGGGGTGGCAGACCGTAGCCGGGGGTCGCGCGAGAGCACGACCCCCGGAAACGCCAACCCACGAACCGCGCACCCTGAAGGGGTGCTGGAACCGGACTTCCAAGCGCCCTTCGTCAGGCGGCCGCCGTGCGCCCCGCCCCGGGAACTCCGGCCGCCCAGGCTGGTCGAGGCGGTTTGTAGGTGTCCCGCGCAACCTGTGCTACAGTCAGGGCCGCGGTCGCGCGGCCCTCGTGCTCGGGACACGGACGGACACAGACTGGCACGGACGGACACGGACAGGTTAAAGACGGGCACAGACGGGGTTTCCGAATACTGCAGGGCGGTCACTGGCGCCAGAGGCGCCGGACATGGGAAGGTGAGACATCACCCACGGCGCCTCCCCGCGGGACTCCGTTCTGGCGCCCTGAAAGGGCATCGTTCATCAGCCCAGGGCAACGCCCTGGGATAGCGGACAAAGTGTATCGCAGGCTGGAAGTCTGCGACACGACCGTGCGCGTTACACCGCCGAGTTTCATCCGAGTGTCAGACCATGGCCCACGACAACAAGCCCTGCCTCGCCGCCGGCCGTCCCCGGCGCGGCCTGCCGTCCTGGCGTGCCGCCGGCCTCGCCGGCGCGGTGGCGCTCCTGCTGAACCTGGCCGGCCAGGCCGGCGCCGCCGAGCCGCGCTTCGATCAGGTGCTGCGGCGGCTGCAGCAGGCCCCCAAGGCGCAGGATGCCCAGCCGCTCTACGCGGAGTTGGTCGTGGAGGCCTTCGTCGAACGCCGCTTCGAGCCGGCTCTCGACACCCTCGCCGGGGTCGTCGGTACGGTCCTGACCTCACCCCGTGATGTCCCCACCGAGGGCGAGATGCCGATGCTCCTGCGCGCCGCCGATGCCCTCCTGATCCTGGTCCAGGCCCGCGACGGCGCCCCTGGCCAGGCCCTCCGGCGTGAGCCCCTGGCCTGGCTCCTCGGCCGCGACGACGACCTCGAGGAGGTCCTCGACCTGCTCACTGCCGAGGACGACTGGGGCGGCTTCTACAGCGTCGTCGAGGCACTCTTCGACCACGACCCCGCCGGCCGTGACGAGTACCGCCGCCTCATCCTCGCCCTGGCCCTGGTGTGGGACCAGCCGCGACCGCCCCTTCACCCGCAGATGGGCGGCCCGCCGCCACGCCTCGACGACCCGATCACGGCGCGCTACGACGACTTCCGCGACCTCTTCGCCCGCCGACGCTCCGGACTGCCCTACCGGCGGCTCTCGGTGACGGCCCTGACGCAGGTGGTCGACACCCCGGTGCCCCTGTCCGAACTGCGCTGGGCGCGCGAGGAGGTCCGCCCCGGCCGCTGGGACCGCAACTTCTTCGAGATCCGCTACGACGAGGCCCGGCTGCAGCGCGCCGCCTACCAGTGGCCGCACGGCGCCTACACCCTCGCGGCCATCCGCGAACAGGGCGGCATCTGCGTCGACCAGGCCTACTTCGCGGTGCTCGCCGCCCGCGCCTGGGGCGTCCCGGCCCTGCTCTTCGTCGGCGAGGGCCGGCGCGGACCCCATGCCTGGTTCGGTTTCATGAAGACCCCGGAGAACTGGGAGATGGACGTCGGGCGCTATGCCTACGACAAGTACCCCGTCGGCGTTGCCACCAACCCGCAGACCAACCAGCCGCTGACCGACCACGAGGTCGGCTTCCTCTGCGACCGCGCCCTGCACGACGAGGCCTACAGCGCCGTGGCCCGCCTCGGCCGCCTGGCGATGGTCCTGCAGCAGCTCGGCTTCGACACCGCCGCGGAACGACACCGCCGCGGAAAGGCTCGCCGAACGCTGCCTGGCGTCGTCACCGCTGTACGAGCTGCCCTGGCGGGTGCTGGCCCGGCGCCACGAGACTGCCGAAGACTGGCGCGGCCTCGCCGACCTCCTGGCCCGACAGGCCATCGCCTTCCGGGGGTACCCCGATATCGTCGCCGGCATCGGCGCCCGACAGGCCGAGGCACTGCGACGCCTCGGCGATACCGAGGGCGCCGAACGCATCCTCCGCCGCAATGTCCGCACCCTCGACCGTGATCGCGATGACCTCGCCCGCGCCCTGGTCTCGGAACAGGTCCGCGCTGCCTACGACCGCGGTGACTTCCGACAGGCCCGGGAACACCTCGAGGCACTCCTGCGGGATCAGAAACGCGAGGGACAGAAACTCGCCGGGCTCCTCGCCGCCTACCTCGACCTGACCCGCGAGACCAAGCAGACCGACGAGGCGGTGCGCTTCCTCAAGCGCTACCTCCGCTCCCTCGAGAATCAGCCCGGCGTGCCCCTGCCGGAAGCCGCCCTCCAGCGCATCCTGCTCCAGGCCCTCGAGAATAACGGCGATCAGGCCGAGGCCGACCGCCTGCGCCGACGCCTCGAGCACACCCGCAACTGATCCGAACCCCGGCCCGTGCCGCCCCGCGGAAGCGTCGTACATGACCGGAAGTGGCATGCGCATCCCTGCGCATGGTCCCTTGTGAGGGGGCGCCGTTCCCCGGAGCCCCCGACGTCCCCGGGCCTTGGGGGTACGAGTCCGCCGGAAAGGGACTCAAGCGACATAAGGGACTTCAGTTTGGGGGTCCTGCGATCCCCGGCGTCCCCGGCGTCCCCGGTGTCCCCGGCGTCCCCAGTGTCCCCGGCGTCCCCGCCGCCTGCCCTCAGGGGATCTCCAGGACCTTCGGGGCGATGGTCAGGTTCTCGCAGCCTGTGGCGGTGATCACGACGACGTCCTCGAGGCGGATGCCGCCCCAGGCGGGGTCGTAGTACCCCGGCTCGACGGTGACCACGTGGCCGGCCTGCAGGGGCCGGCTGTTGCGGCCGTTCAGCCCCGGGGCCTCGTGGATCTCCAGGCCCAGGCCATGGCCGAGGCTGTGGATGAAGCCGCGCGGCGGGTCGGCCGACAGGTCGGTCGGGAAGCCGTCGGCCTCGAGGGCCGCTTCGGCGGCGCGCTGGGCGTCCTGGCCGGTCAGGCCCGGCGCCAGGATCGCCAGGGCCGCCTCCTGGGCGTGGCGGACGGCGTCGTAGGTACGGCGGACGGCCGCCGTGGCGCGGCCCTTGACGACGGTGCGGGTCAGGTCGCCGAAGTAGCCGCTGCGGTCGACGCGCGGGAAGATGTCGATGACGATCGGCACGTTGGCGGGTATGGGGCCGCTGCCCATGTCATGGGGATCGGCGCCATGCACGCCGGCGGCGGTGATGGTGCGGGCGGCGGTGCCGCCGAGGCGGGCGATGCGTGCCACGATCTCGCCACGGAGGGTGTCGGCGTCGAGGGTGCGGCCCTCCCAGGTCAGCCAGCCGTCGGGCCTGATCCGCGCCGCGGCCAGGACCTCCAGGCCCGCCGCCAGGCCGGCCTCGGCCAGACGAACACCGGCGCGGATCTCGGCGACTTCGGAAGCCGTCTTGCACTCGCGCTCCGGCGCGAAGGGCTCGCGCGTCTCCAGGCGGAGCCGGCGCCGTCCCAGCTCGCGCGCCAGGCTGAGCGGGAAGCCCCCCGGGACCGCCCAGTGCCGCACGCCGCTGGCGCGCGCCAGGCCGGCAATCAGCGCTGCCGGCGAGCGTTGCGCCGCCGGCACGCCCCAGGCCCGGCGGGCCTCGTCCAGCGACCGGATGCGCAGGCCGGGGCGGGCCTCTTTGCGAGCCCGCCCCAGCTCGAGGACGCTCACCACCAGGCCGCACTCACCCGGTACCTCGTACCACAGAAAGGGATCCGGCGCCAGGAAGCCGCTACCGTAGGCGAGGTCGGCACAGGTCTCGCTGCCGGCGTAGATCAGCCGGCCGGTCGGGCCGCTCTCGGGGGTCGCACTCATGACGGCTTCTCGCGCTCTTCGTAGAGCCGTTGCGCCAGACGGCGGAACTTCGGCGGCCCGTACTTCAACAGGCGCGACCCGCGCGCGATCTTGCCAAGGCTGATGCCGAGCTCCTGGCTGATGTCACGCTGCGGCGTGCCGGCCATCAGACGCACCAGCAGACGCCAGCGCAGGACAATCTCGTCCAGCTCCTGCGGCGTCAGGAGGCCCTGCAGAAGATCCTCGAGCTCCTGAGGGTCCCGCGCCTGCAGGATAAGCCCACTGAGTTCGCGCAATTGACGCTCCTGCATCCGCACCTCCAGGTCGCCTTCGGGACCTCGCACGCCGACTGCCCCAGAGCATAGCCCCGCGGCCGCCCCAATGCAACGACCTCAACCCGCCGCAGCGGCCCGTTTGACAGGCGTTCGCTGGCATTGCGGCGTTGCGCCAGCACGTCTATCGGGATATACTGTACAGAGATAGACGCCCCGCCGGGTGGGTGGAGGTTGACGACGGGTTCTGCCCCGCACGGAGCCCCGCGAGCGGCGACGGCCGGCAGCACGCAGGGGGTGCCCCATGCCAGAGACGGCAGTGTCAGACAGTCGACGGGTTCTCGTGGTCGACGACGAGAACAGCCTGCGCAAGGTCCTCTCGGACAGTCGACGGGTTCTCGTGGTCGACGACGAGAACAGCCTGCGCAAGGTCCTCTCGGACCTCCTGCGCCTGCGCGGCTACGAGCCGATGGCGGCGGGCTCGGGCGAGGAGGCCCTGGAGCTGTCCAGGACCCAGTCGTTCGCGGTGGCCATCATCGACATCGGCCTGCACGAGGGCGGCGGCAGCATGAATGGCATCGAGCTGATGCGTCAGTTGAAGGCCTCCCACCCCCACTCCGAGTATGTCATCCTGACCGGGCTGCCCTCCCAGAAAACCGCCATCGAGGCCGTCGGAGCCGGCGCCTTCGGGTACCTCCTCAAGCCATTCAACGTCAGCGAGCTGGTCGGCACCCTCGAGCGCGCCCTGGCACGCCACCATGAGAACAGCGACCTGGTCAACGCCCGCCGGCAGGCGCAGAGCCTGCGTACGAGCAACCTGCGCGTGCGGACCCGGTTGCGCAGCGAGTGCCTGACCGCGGTGCAGAACCTCATCCGCCTGGGTCAGAATATCATCGAGAGCCCGAATCTGCGCGACGCCCAGGCCTTCGGGCGGCTGGTGCAGACCGAGTCTCAGGGCGTCCTCGAGGTCCTCGACGAGCTGATCAGCGAGGCCGAAAATGGCTCGGCGGAGCACTGAGACGCGTGACGGCGTCGGGGCTATCAAGGCGAGGTGGGTGACGTGCGCGTCCTGCTGGTCATCGGTGCCGGTCCCGGTCAGGGCGCGGTACCGTCTCTGATTGCCGCTCTGCGGCGCCGTGAGTGGGCCGTGCTGCCCATCCTGTCGTCTCCCGCCGAAGCCTCCTGTGCCGATCTCTGGTCGGGCCTCTGCGCAGCGCCGCTGGGCTCACTCGACGCGCCGCCCGCCGCGGATGTCGCGCTGCTGGCGCCGTGCGCCGTGCCGTTGCCGCCGGCGCTGGCGGGGCTGGTGTCGCGTCTGCGTGTGGCGGGGGTGCCGGTGGTGTCGGTGCCGACGGCGCCCTCGCCGGCGCTGCCCGGGCCGCGTCCCGCCGGCGCGGCCGGCTGGGAGGTCGTCCCGGCGGCCCTGCCGCTCCTCGGCGGCGGCGTGGCGCCTCTCTGGCTGGCCGGCCCCGAGGCGGTCGGCGAGGCGGTCGCGGCGGCCGTGACCCGGCCCGACCTCGCCGGCAAGGGCGTCCTGGTGACCGCCGGGCCGACGGTCGAAGACATCGACCCGGTGCGCTTCCTCAGCAACCGCTCCAGCGGTCTTATGGGCCTGGCCCTGGCCCTGTCCGCGTGGCGGCGGGGTGCCGCGGTGACGCTGGTTCACGGCCCCCTGCAGGTGGCCGTGCCGGCCCTGCCGGGCTTGGCGGCGGTGCCGGTGCGCAGTGCGGCGCAGATGCACCGGGCGGTCATGGAATGCGTCGATGCTCAGGCGGCGGCCATCCTCTGTGCTGCCGTGGCTGACTTCGCGCCGCGCCAGGTCGCCGAGCAGAAGATCAAGAAGACGACGGCGGCGGGGGGGGATGAGCCGATCCTGCCGTTGCGCCGGACCCCGGACATCCTGGCGGCCCTCGGGGCGTTGCCGCGGCGGCCCTACCTGGTCGGCTTTGCCGCCGAGACCGAGCACGTCCAGGCGCACGCCCTCGACAAGCTGCGCCGCAAGGGCTGCGATCTGCTCTGCGCCAACGACGTCACCGAGCCGGGCAGCGGCTTCGCCGTCACCACCAACCGCATCACGATCCTGTCGCGCGATGGCTCGATCACGCCGCTGCCGCTGCTCAGCAAGAGCGCCGCCGCCGACCGCATCCTCGACCGCGTCGCCGCCGCGCTGGCATCGTGAGGCCGCCGCTCAGCCCATGAACAGGCCGCCGTCGATGCTGATGACCTGGCCGGTGATGTAGTCGGCCGCATCGCTGCAGAGGAAGGCCACCAGCGCCGCCACCTCGTCCGGCCGACCGAGACGACGCACCGGGATCTCGCGCAGGATGTCCTTGCGCTTCGCCTCCTTGATCCCGGCGGTCATGGCGCTCTCCACAAAGCCCGGGCTGACGGCGTTGGCGCGGACGCCCACCCCGGCCAGCTCGCGGGCGATGGAGCGGGTGAAGCCGACCAGGCCCTCCTTGGCGGCGGCGTAGTTGGAGCGGTTCGCCGAGCCCATGCGGCCGGCGTCGGAGGTGATGTTGATGACGCGACCCCAGCGCTGCCGCGCCATGACCATCGAGGCGGCGCGGGTCAGGTAGAATGGCGCCGTCAGATTCAGCCGCAGGGCCTGGTCCCATTGGGCGTCGCTCAGGAACGACACAACGCCGTCGGCCAGGACGCCGGCGTTGTTGACCAGGATGTCCAGGCGGCCGAAACGCGCCACGACGCCGTCGACCAGCGACCGGCACTGCGCCGGGTCGGTCAGGTCGGCGCCCATGGCCGCGGCCTTGCCACCGGCGGCCTCGAGGGAGCGCGCCAGCGCCTCGGCCGCGGCGAGGTGCTGGTGCGCGTGCACCACCACCGTGGCGCCGGCGGCCGACAGGGCCTGCGCAATCGCCTGGCCGATGCCGACGCCACCGCCGGTGACGAGGGCCACCTTGCCACAGAGCGCCTGCGCGGCCAGCACCGCCAGCACCGCCGGGGCGGGCGCCGATGAGTCAGCGACC
>JAGVUW010000187.1 GCA_019136035.1 Verrucomicrobiota bacterium
CCAGCTCGAACGCCTGGCGCGCTACTGCACCTACGACAGACGAAGGCGAGAGAACTTCAACGAAAAGTGCGACCGGTGGATCGACGAATTGGCCTTAGGTTGACGCGTATGCCCAAGGGGGGCTTCAATATGCCCGATCCACCTATCGGGGCAGTCCAGTCTCTTGCGCTCAATCCAGTCGGCGTTGCCCACGCCTGGTGGTTCCAGCCGGATGCCGTCCTCGATCCTAGCCGACGAATCTGCACGTCGGGTAGTTTGAGCAGCCGAGGAAGCGCTGGCCGGCATTCTGGCCTTGGCGAGCGGTGCGGGCGACCAGCCTGCCGCCGCAACGCGGGCAGGCGGCGCCTTCGCAGAGTGATGCGGTTGAGGTGGGCGGGGCGATGGGAGCGGCGGCGGGAGCCGCGACGGTCCCCGCATCCAAGGACGGCGCGGACGGCGGGGCGGTGGGTTCAGGGGCTGGCGTCGCCGGCTCCTTTGTCTTCAGTCCTTTGACATAGCGTACGTGCTCGCGGTGGGTCCTGAAGCCCGGTGCCAGGCGGGCCTCTTGGATGCGCTCCAGGATCGCCTCCACCTCGTCCTGGGTCAGCACCTGCGTTCGGTGCTCTTTCACGAAAGACACCCACCCAGCGTTGGTCCTGACACTCGGCGGCAACTTGTCGCGGGTCTTGAGGGTGGCCTCGCCGACGAAGGCGATGCAGGAGAAGACCTTGTCACGCGGCAGGTCAAGGATCTGAGCCAATGACACGGTGTGCTTGAAGTTCTGTCGCAGGGGATTCTGAAACTTCTGGGAGTGCCCGCCGTGGATCTTCTGGGTCCATTGGGCGTCGTGTTCGCCGCCGAAGATCCATCCCTTCATATTCTTGGTCTCGACGACGAACAAGCCGTACCGGGAGACGACGACGTGGTCGATCTGAGTCGTGCCGCCGAGTCCGTCGGGGATCGTGACGTTGGGGACCATGGCGTAGTCGCTCCTGGGCAGGAAGAGCCGGCACTGGAGGTTGACCAGGCGTTCCCCGATCCAGCCCTTGACCCCGGGCAGACGGCAGATGGCCAGGCCCAGAACCATCAGCGCGATGAGCCAGAAGGCGGGCATGAGAAGAAATGGCTTCAGCGCGTTCGCCACGGCTCCGAGAAGACCGGCGACGGGGTCCATTGCACTGCCCTCCCTTGGGACGAGGCCGCCTCCGTATGCGGCCGGCGGGTTGTGATGTGACACCACCGGCAGGAACGATAGCGAGTTCCATGTGCCGATGCAATGTACTTCGATCACCCTGTCAGCTCTTGGAACCCCGACCAACCGGACCTAGATTGAGGCGCCTGCAGGCGGGATCGCCCGGGCGGCGCGGCCCGGCGGGGCGGGGCCGCAAGGGATGCCTCGGCAGTGACGGCGGTCGCCGGTCGCGGGCGTCGCACCGGGGAGACTCGGCGGGCGTGGTCCTGCGCCGGATTCGGATGCCGCTATGGACGAGAAGACGCTCACCTTCTATCGGGAGAACAGCCGTGACATGGCCACGGCCTACGACGCCAGCGAGGGCGGGGTGTCGCGCTACTTCCCGCTGGCGTTCCTGCCAGGGTCGCGCGTGCTGGACATCGGCTGTGGCTCTGGCCGCGATGCCGCCATTCTGCTGAGCCAGGGCTTCGATGTGCGTGGCATCGACCCGTGTCGCGAGTTCATCGAGCATGCGCGGGCTGCACATCCGCTGTTGGCGGACCGCGTTGCCGTGGGCCAACTCCCCGACCTCGAGGGCATTGACGATGGCGCTGTCGACGGCGTGCTGTGCTCGGCAGTGCTGATGCACCTCCCCGAGGAGCGCCTGTTCGATGCGGCGTTCGGCATTCGCCGTGTTCTGAAACCCGGCGGTAGGCTGCTGCTCTCCCTGCCCACGGACGGCACTATCGACCCGGTCACCCGCAGAGACGCCGCCGGTCGCCTCTTCACCGACCTGACCCCGGAACGCTGCCAACTGCTTTTCGAGCGCCTCGGGTTTCGTCTCAGCCAGCGATGGAGTTCGCCGGATGCCCTCGGACGGCCGCATCGGCAGTGGACCACGATGCTGCTGAACCTCGAGAGCGGCGATGGGACGCGCAGCATCGACCGGATCGAGCGGGTCCTGAACCGGGATCGCAAGGTCGCGACCTACAAGCTCGCGCTGTTTCGCGCCCTGGCCGACCTCGCGATGGCCAGTGGCCGGCTGGCCACCTGGCGCGGCGACGGGCGTGTGGTGGTGCCCATCGCGGCGGTTGCCGAGAAGTGGGTCGAGTACTACTGGCCTCTCTGCGCCTCGGAGCGCTTCATTCCGCAGATCCAGGCCGAGAAGCCCGGCAGTGCCCACCAGCGCCTGGCGTTCCGATCTCTGCTCACCGAACTCGCTTCGTTGTATGGCGGGGGCGTGGGGCTGGCACGGTACACCATCGACGCCCGCAGCGGTTCTCTGTCCGATCAGGCACGCGCCTTGAGCGGCAGGCTCCTCGCGACCGTCTGCAAGACCATCCAGTGCGGCCCCGTGACGCACGCGGGCGGCGCCGGCACGGAGGCCACGGTCTTCGCCTACGACAGCTCCACGCGGGGCATCGTCATGGATGCCGACCTGTGGCGCGAGCTGTCGCTGATGGGGCCATGGATCCGCGATGCCACCATCCTGCGCTGGGCCGAACTCACGGCGCGGCTTTCCAAGGACGAACTCCAGCCCAGCGAGGTCATCGATCTGCTGCTCGTCGATCCGCTGCCCGAGCGGAGCTGCGATACAGCCCGCGCGCTGTATGAGGCTCTGCCAGGCAAGGAGTGCGTCTGGACCTGCCAGCGCATCGAGGGGGCGCGGTTTGAGGTCGACCATGTCATCCCCTTCGCGCTCTGGCGCAACAACGACCTCTGGAATCTCCTGCCGGCAACGCGGGCTGCCAACAACAGCAAACGCGACCGTCTGCCGACGCGACGGCTGCTCTACCGCCAGAGGGACAGCGTGACCGGCTACTGGGAGGCGCTGCGAGGAGCCCACCCGCCACGCTTCGAGCGAGAGGCCTGCCGTTTCGGCGGCAGCACGGTCTTCTCCGGCAGCGACTGGCAGGGCCGCCTGTTCGAGGCGCTGGCGGAGGCGGTGGAGGTGACGGCGGTGCAGCGTGGCGTCGAACGCTGGCAGCCCGAGATGACCGCGCCCGCCGTGGACTTGGCGCGCGCCGCCGCGGCAGTCGCCGCACCGGCCGCCCAGCACGCCGCGGCGGCGCCGGCGGGTCTGGTCATGGTCGAGAACCCGCCGGCCCGGGAGCGCTATGTGACCTGGGTGCCGTTCTACACGGTCGAAGCGGCTGCCGGCCAGTTCGGCCTGGACCAGCCCGCGACGGCCGACGAGCCGGATCTGTGGGTCGAAGTCAGGGGCTGTCGGCTCAGCCAGGGCATGTTCGCGCTCAGGGTGGTCGGGCACTCCATGGAGCCCAGGATCCCCGACGGCTCGGTCTGCCTGTTCCGTGGGGGCGACGCCCTGGCCGGGTCCCGCCAGGGTCGCATCCTGCTGGTCCAGCGACAGGACCTGTGCGACCCGGAGACCGGCGCGTCGTATACGGTCAAGCTCTACTCGAGCACGAAGGTGGTCGACCCCGCCACAGGGGCGTGGGAGCACGAGCGGATCACGCTCAGACCGCTGAACCGCTCCTTCGAGCCGATCGTGCTCGATGCCACGGCCAACGCCTCGCTCAGGGTGCTGGGCGAGTTCGTGGGCACGTTGCCGTGATCCGAGGCGCGGAGGCTTTGGCGGCCTTGGCCAAGGCCGCCTGGGCACGACTGGTGTTGCAGGGAGGTGGCCCATGAAGGAGGGTGTCGTGAAGGACTTCCTGACGTTCCGAAGGATGGTCTCGCCAATCGTCATTCAGGTGCTGTTCTGGGGTGGCGTTCTGTGGCTTCTGGCCGTGGGCGCCGGCCTGATCGCGGAGGGCGCCTCGAACCCGAAAGACCGGTCCAATCTCTGGTTGGGCATAGGCGTGTGCGTGGTAGGGCCACTGGCCTGGCGGATCTACTGCGAACTCACCATCCTCTTCTTCAGGATGAACGAGACCTTGACCGCTATCCGCGTCCGCGTCGACCAGCGGGCCCGGGACACCGGGTCCCAGGATGAGAGTCCCGTCAGCCTCCCGAGCCGTGACGAAGAGCGGCGGTGGATGCCGCCGGGGATGCGGTAGGGGGATGGGGACACGGTGAGGCCATAGGGCGAGACGCGAAACGGCGAGGGGAGAGGATGGGGTAACGCTGAACGCCCAACGCCGAACGAGCACGGCCGGAGGGAATCGGGCGGGACTGCGGGACTGCGGGACGACGGGACGACGGGACGACGGGACGACGGGACGACGGGACTGCGGGACTGCGGGACCACCGACTACCGACGCACGGACGCACCGACGCACGGGCGCACCGACGCACGGACGTACCGACGCACGGACGCACCGACGCACGGACGCACCGACGCACGGACGCACCGACGCACGGACGCACCGACGCACGGACGCACGGGCGTACTCGCCCTCCTCGCCTTCTCCTCTCCCCCTCTGCGTACCTCCGCGTCCTCTGCGGTATCACCCCCTCCGTCGGAGCGGCTGAGGACAGCCGCCGCTCCACAGGAGAGCGCCACTCGGCTCGCGGCGCCCACGCACCGACGCACGGACGCCCTCGTCCCTCGGTGCCAGTGCTGCCTGGACGTCCGTTTCTGGCACCCTTTCAGGGTGCGTGGTTCGTGGGTTTGCGTTTCCGG
>JAGVUW010000486.1 GCA_019136035.1 Verrucomicrobiota bacterium
GCGGCGTCCACGCCGCCGCTCACGGCCGCCGCCCCGGCGGCCCCCGCCGCCGTCAGGCCGGCCGTGGCGCCTTCTCCCTCTCCCTCGTCCTCGCCCTCGCCTTTGCCCTCTCCCTCGTCCTCGCCCTCGCCCTCGCCTTTGCCCTCTCCCTCGTCCTCGTCCCCGGCGCCCTCGCCCTCGCCCTCGCCCTCGTCCTCGCCTTCTCCCTCGTCCCCGCCCTCGTCCTCGTCCTCGCCCTCGCCCTCCTCCTCTTCCTCTTCCGGTGGCGGTCGGGAGGACCTTGCCGGCCTGCGCATCCTGGGGATGTTGCGTGAGACCTACGTCGTGGCGGCGGGTCCGCGCGGCCTGGTCCTGATCGACCCGGTGGCGGCGCAGCAGCGGGTGCTCTTCGAGTACCTCCTCAGGAACGCGGCGGCGTCCGAGGTGCTGCGTCAGCAGCTCCTGATTCCGGTGACTCTCGAGGTCGGCCTCGACGACGCCCGGCGTCTCCGCCAGTGTCTGGGGGATCTGGGCAAGCTGGGCTTCTCGATCGAGCCCTTTGGCGGGAACACGTTCCTGGTGACGGCGGTGCCGGCGCGTTTTCCGCCGGACGACCTCAGCGGGCTGTTGCGGGACATCCTCGACGAGGTCTCCGAGCATGGGCGTCTTGCCCCGGACAGCGCCGACGTCCGTCTGGCGCGGGCCGCGGTTCGTCACGCGGCCCTGTCGCGGCGGCCGATGAACGAGCGCGAGCTGGGTCAGCTTCTGCAGGAGCTGTCGCGCACCGAGATGCCCTACACCGATCCGAGCGGTGCGCCGGTGATGGTGCATCTTCCCCACGCCGAGATCGAGCGGCGCTTCGGGCGCCGCGGCGGCGCCTGAGGTTGGACGGCTTGCGCTGGCCGCGGTATGTTACGCTGAGCGGCACGGGACTGAACAGAGGAATTCGCCGATGACGACCCAGACTGGACGCGCCTTTGCGAGTGTGCTGGCGATGGCAGCACTTCTGGTCGTGCTGGTCCCGCCTCAGGGCCGCGCACAGGAGCCCGCTGACCGGCTTATCCCCCTCGAGGTCACGGCCGACGACTACCAGTTCTCGAACGAGACCGGCCTGGCGCACGGCGAGGGCAATGTCCGCGTCCGCTACCAGGGTGTGGCGCTCGACGCCGACGTCGTCGATGTGAATCTCAAGACCAAGGACGTCTCGGCGCGCGGCAACGTCCTCTTGCGGCGTGACGACTACGAATGGCGCGGCGACGCGGTGTCGGGGAATGTCGGCACGAAGCAGTTCGCCTTCGGCACCTTCGGTGTCAAGACGGGCGTCTGGCACGGCACCGGCGAGGCGGGTTCGCACGCCACGGACGGCACCGCCCGAGTGGACCGCGTGCGTCTGAGCACCTGTGATCTGGAGGAGCCGCACTACAGCCTGCAGGCGCGGCGTGTGCTGCACTACCCCGACGGCAAGTTCCGCGCCTACCACGTCGTCTACCGTGTCGGGCCGGTGCCGGTGTTCTACTGGCCGGTGGTCTTTGGCGACAGCCGCCCGCAGGTCGGCAGCGTGTCGATTCGGCCGGGCTACTCGAGTGACCTGGGCGCCTTCCTGATGATCGGGCGCACCTGGCAGGTCACCCCCGAGGTCGAGACCACCGTGAACGTCGATATGTTCAGCAAGCGCGGCGTCGCCCTCGGCAGCCAGACTGAGATCCGCAAGCCATTCTCCGAGACCGACCTGCGTTTCTATGGCCTGCATGACAGCGCGGCGCCCGAGACGAGTGACGGCTACAACCGCCGTTTCGAGGTCCAGGACTGGCGCGGCCGTGCCAATGTCTACCACCGCCAGGAGCTCGACGAGGCCCTGACCCTGCGCGCCAACGTCGACGTCCTGAGCGACATCGACATGCTCGAGGACTGGTACGAGCGTGAGTACGACCAGGACCCGCAGCCGCGCAGCTTCGTCGATGTGGTCCACGACGGCCCGCGTGCCAGTGTGCTGCTGGGTGCCCGGGCGCGTCTGAACGACTTCTACACGGTGGTGGAGGACCTCCCGGAGCTGCGTCTGGAGATGCCGCGGCAGGTCGTTTCGCCGGGTCTGCCGCTGCTCTACCAGGGCTCGACCAGCGTCGGCTACCACCGCTTCCGCTGGCGTGACTACGACCTGGAGCGCGAGGACCCGGATGGCTGGCTCGAGCTGGCCGATCCCGACGACTACCGCAGCCTGCGTTTCGACACGCTGCACTTCCTCTACCTGCCCGTCACGGTGGCACAGCATGTGCAGGTCGTGCCGCGCGCCGGCGTGCGCTTGACGCACTACTCATCCAGCAGCGCTGCCGAGGTGACGCCGGCGGACCTCGAGGCGATGTACGCCGTGGATAACCCCGACGACCCGCGCAATCTCACGCCCCTGATGGCGACCTACGACGACGACGGCGGCTCGCTGACCCGCCTGGCTGGCGAGGTCGGCCTGGAGATCGCCACCAAGTTCCACCGGGTGTGGTCCGACTTCCGTCACGAGGGCCTCGACCTCGACGGCCTGCGCCACATCGTCCGGCCCTACGTCAACTACACCTACGCGCCCGACCCGAGCGAGGACCGCGACCATATCTACTTCTTCGACGAGATCGACCGGCTGACCGAGCAGCACTTCGTGCGTGTCGGTGTCGACCAGCGCCTGCAGACGCGCCGTCATCAGCAGATCTACACCATCGCCCGTATGCAGACCTATGGTGATTTCCACTTCACCGACGGCGACGACGCCGGCCGCGACTCCAGCGGCTTCGGCGATCTGGGCAACCTGATCGAGGTCATGCCGACCGAGACCTTCAAGACCTGGGTCCGCCTGGTGGCCGATCTCGACGAGATGGACGTGCGTCGTGCCGAGGCCGGCCTGCGCGTGGGCCGCCGCGACGGCCTGCGCTGGTCCCTGGCCTACATCTACCGCGACCGCTACATGCCGCGCAGCACCTGGTCGATGGGCAGTTGGCTCAACGACCTGACCGGCGAGCATGGCTACCTCGTGCGGGATTACGTCGCGACCCAGAATGTGGTCGGCGAGGTGGCCTTCCCGATCAACGAGAAGACCAGCGGCCGGCTGCGCCTGGAGTACGACGTCGAGGAGTCGGAGCTCTCCCGGCAGGTCTACGAGATCATCCGCGACCTGCACTGCTGGATGGGCTCGCTGGCGCTGTCCGAAGACAATGGCGACATTCGCATCATGGTCATGCTGTATCTCAAAGCCTACCCCGGGGCGCGTCTGGACGTCGGCCTCTGAGCCGGCGGTCACGCGCTGCCCATCCGGCCCTTGGCCGAGCACGTCAGGACATATCACGATGGCCGTTCCCCTGCTTGATCTCCGGGCCCAGTACGCGACCTTGCGTGAGGACATCCGCCGAGTGATGGATGAGGTCTGCGATGCGCAGGCCTTCATCCTGGGCTCGCGCGTCAGCGACTTCGAGCGCGAGGTGGCGGCCTACTGCGGCGTGCCGGCCGCCTGCGGCGTCTCGTCCGGCTCGGATGCCCTGCTGATGTGTCTGATGGTCGCGGGCATCGGCCCGGGCGACGAGGTGATCACCACGCCGTACACCTTCTTTGCCACGGCCGGCGTCATCCACCGCGTCGGGGCCCGGCCGGTGTTTGTCGACATCGACCCGGTCTCGTACACCCTCGACCCGGCCCACCTCGAGGCGGCGGTCACGCCGCGCACGCGGGCGATCATCCCGGTGCATCTCTACGGCCAGTCGGCGGATCTGGACCCGATCCTGGCGGTGGCGCAGCGGCATGGCCTGCTGGTCATCGAGGATGCCGCCCAGGCGATCGGCGCCGAGTATAGGGGCCGCCGCGTCGGCGGCTTCGGCGAGTACGGCTGCCTGAGCTTCTTCCCCAGCAAGAACCTCGGCGGTTTCGGCGATGCCGGCATGATCCTCACGCGCGACCCGGCGCGCCTCGACGGCCTGATGAAGTGCCGCAACCACGGCATGGCGCCGGCCTACTACCACGGCATGGTCGGCGGCAACTTCCGTATCGACGCGCTGCAGGCCGCGGTGCTCTCGGTGAAGCTGAAGCACCTCGACGACTGGACGGCGCGTCGGCAGGCCAACGCGGCGCGCTACCACGAGCTCTTCGCGGCGAGCCCGGCGGCGGGCCTGGTCGGCCTGCCGGTGACGGCGCCCTGGGCGACGCGTCATGTCCAGAACCAGTTCGTCATCCGCCTGCCGGCGGCGCGTCGGCAGGCCGTCTGGGATGGCCTCAAGGCGGCCGAGATCGGCTGCAATGTCTACTACCCCGTGCCCCTGCATCGCCAGGAGTGCTTCGCGGCACTCGGCTACCGCGAGGGCGACTTCCCGGAGAGCGAGCGGGCCGCCCGCGAGACCCTGGCCCTGCCGATCTACCCGGAGCTGACGGCCGCGCAGCAGCGGACGGTGGTCGACGCCATCGCGGCCATCCTCGCCGGCTGAGGGCGGCGGGAGCGACATGGCCAAGAGCAGCATCATCTCACTCTGGCGGCTGTTCTGGACCTTCGGCAAGCCCTACCGCGGCCACATCGTGGTCGGCCTGCTGACCGGCGTCCTGCTGGGCGGCTCGATCTTCGGGCTGCTGCGGTCCTTCGCGGCGCTCCTCTCGCCGTTTGACCCGGCGGTCGCGAGCTCCTCGGCGGCCGCGGCGGCGGCGGTTCCGGGCGGCGTTGCGGTGTCGGGCGGCGTCGCCTCCTCGGCGGCGGTTCCGGCGGCGGTTCCGGCGGGCGTGGCTGCGGCT
>JAGVUW010000034.1 GCA_019136035.1 Verrucomicrobiota bacterium
GAACTCCCACGGGTGCGGCCGCAGCGCCAGGGCGTTGACCTCGTTCTCAATCTTGTAGCGGATCCAGGTGTCGATGACGTCCTGGGTGAAGACGTCGCCCTTGAGCAGGAACTCGTGGTCGGCCTTGAGGGCCATCAGGGCTTCGCGCAGGCTGCCCGGCGTGGTCGGCACCACCGCCAGTTCCTCCGGCGACATGTCGTAGATGTCGCGGTCGAGGGGCTCGCCGGGGTGGATCTTGTTCTGGATGCCGTCGATGGCCGCCATCAGCATCGCCGCCATCGCCAGGTACGGATTGCAGCTCGGATCCGGGCAGCGGAACTCAAGACGCTTCGTCTTCGGGTTGCTCGAGTACATCGGGATGCGGATCGAGGCCGAGCGGTTGCGGCTCGAGTAGGCCAGATTCACCGGCGCCTCGTAGCCCGGGACCAGGCGCTTGTAGCTGTTGGTCGTCGGATTGCAGAAGGCCAGCAGGGCCGGGGCGTGCCGCAGCAGGCCGCCGACCGCGTACAGGGCCATGTCACTCAGACCGGCATAGCCGTCGCCCGCAAACAGCGGCTCGCCATGCTTCCAGATCGACATGTGCACGTGCATGCCGCTGCCGTTGTCGCCGAAGAGCGGCTTGGGCATGAAGGTCGCGGTCTTGCCGTACTTGCGGGCGACGTTCTTGATGACGTACTTGTACTTCAGCATCATGTCGCCCATGACCACCAGCGGCGCGTAGCGGATGTCGATCTCGGCCTGACCGCCCGTGGCCACCTCGTGGTGCTGGCGCTCGATCGGCACCCCGATCGCCTCCAGAGTCAGCATCATCTCGCTGCGCATGTCCTGCTGGCTGTCGGCCGGCGGCACCGGGAAGTACCCCTCCTTGTAGCGCAACTTGTAGCCGGTGTTATGCGAGGCGCCGCTGGCATCCACGCCCTCGCGACGGCCGGAGTTCCAGGCGCCCTCCTCGGAGTCGAGGTAGTAGTACCCGGAGTGCTGGTTCTGATCGAAACGGACGTCGTCAAAGACGAAGAACTCGGCCTCCGGACCGAAGTAGGCCGCATCGCCCAGACCCGTGCGCGCCAGGTACGCCTCGGCCTTGCGCGCAATGTTGCGCGGGTCACGCGTGTAGTCCTCGCCGGTGATCGGATCGCAGATGTTGCAGATCAGCACCAGGGTCTTGTGCCCGAAGAACGGGTCCACAAACCCCGTCTGCGGCACCGGCTTGACCAGCATGTCCGACTCGTTGATCGCCTGCCAGCCACGGATCGAGCTGCCGTCGAAGCCGAGGCCCTCGTCAAACACTTCCTCGCTCAGCTCGTGCGTCGGGATCGTGAAGTGCTGCCAGAGGCCGGGGAAGTCCATGAAGCGCAGGTCGACCGCCTGCACGCCCTCCGCCTTCACGAAGTCCAGAATCTCGCGCGCCGTCGTGAACATCGCCAGAATCTCCTGCTTGCAGGGCCGCACCGGACCGACGCCACGGCCGGACGACATCCTGCGGTTTGCCTGGACCCTTGAGCAACCCGTGTGCCAAGGCCGCTCACATGGCCGTCGATCATGCCGCAAGATGGCGAGGAGACGTATCTTGCAGAAGGATCCCCGCGCTCGTGGGGCGGTCGCCCCGGCGGGCGCCAGCGATACGATATCGTGCCGCTAAGGAGAGCGTGGCACGCAAATGTACCCGCGCGGCGGCCCGCCGGCCCCAGGGCGCCCGGAAAGGGACCCAAAGGACGGCAGGGACCCAAGGGACAGCGGGGACAGCGGGGACAGCGGGGACAGTGGGGACAGTGGGGACAGCGGGGCGGGAAGCGGGCAGGGCTTCCCGGCGCCGCGGACCGGCTCGCGCCCGGGCGCTGCCGGCGCCCGGGAGGTCCACGGACGGCGCCGCGGACCTACTCGCGCCCCGGCGCTGCGTTTCAGGGCTTCTCGAGGTCGTGCAGTCCGGTGGTGAACAGCTCGGCGGTGCTGTGGGTGACCTCGTGGACGGCGGCCATGAGATCGGCGCCGCGGTGGCGCGGGCCGAGGACGCGCCGGGCCAGGGCGTCGCGGTCGGCGTCGCGGCCGGGGAGGGTGTGGGTCTGGCGGTCATCGAGGAGCTGGAGGAAGTGCTCGACGCGGCGCAGGAAGGCGTAGTTTTCCTGGAGTCGCCGGCCGTGCTCCGGGCGGAGCCGCCCGCAGGCGACCAGGGCTTCGATGGCCTCGCCGGTGCCGGCGGCGAGGACGCCGGGTTCATGGCAGGCGTGCGCCAGTTGCAGGGCCTGGACGAGGAACTCGACATCGCGGATGCCGCCGGGGCCGTTCTTGACGTCGGTGCCGGCGGCCTCGGCGCGGTGTCGGCCGGCCCGGTCGCGCAGGTGCCGCACCGAGGCGGCGATGCGGGCGCCGTCCTGCGGCCGACACAGGATGGGCCGGAGCGCCGAGAGGAGGCCGTCGCCGAGGGCGCGGTTGCCGGCGATGGGCCGGGCCTTGAGGAGGGCCTGGATCTCCCAGAGCGCCGCCGCCGAGGTGTAGTAGCGCTCCAGTGCCCGGGTCGAGACCGCCAGGCTGCCGGCGCGGCCGTAGGGCCTCAGGCGGAAGTCGAGGCGGTAGACGAAACCCTCGTCGGTGTGGCCCATGAGGTCGGCGCGGAGGGCCTCCAGGACGCGGCCGTGGAAGGCCTGATCGCCGGACGAGCCGGGCGCCTCCGGGCGTTCACGGAAGACCCCGACCAGGTCGATGTCGCTGCTGTAGTTCAGCTCGCGTCCGCCGCACTTGCCGAAGGCGAGGAGGCAGAGGCTGTCCGCCGGCGGCGGGGCGGGCTCCTGGGCCGCGAGGCGGGCGTAGGCGTCGTGGCAGGCCTGGTCGAGGATGGTCTCGGCGAGGTCTGCCAGCTCGGCGGCGACGTGGCGCATGGGCAGCTTCAGGAAGAGGTCGCGGATGCCGATGCGCAGGATCTGCCGGCGCCGGAAGCAGCGCAGGGCGTTGAGGCGGGCCAGCGGAGCGCGCTCGGCCGCCGCCAGGAGGCCATGGAGGTCGTGACGCAGGGCGGCGACATCCCAGGCGCGGTTGAGGACCTCCGGGTCGGTGCACCAGGTCATCCACTCGGGGTGGCGCACGAGGGTGTCGGCCAGGAACTGGCTGGTGGCCATGACACCGAGGAGGACCTCGAGCCGCCGGGGCTGCAGGAGCAGCTCGGCGTAGTGCCGCGCCGGATCGGGCAGGAGCTCGACGAAGCGCTGCCAGTTGTTCAGCGCCATGTCCGGGTCGGCGCTCAGCGAGAGGACGTCGCCCGCCAGCACGGCCAGCCGCAGGAAGTCCTCGCTGCAGCCCGGCCGGTCGGCCAGGAGGCGGAGGTTGACCAGGGCCCGCCGGGGGTCGCACAGGCCCATCGCGCCGAGGATGCGGGCGACCGGCTCGGCCGGCGGGTCGTCGTGCAGGAGGAGGTCGACGACATTGCCCTGGCCGCTGGCCGCCAGGACCGGCCCGGCGAAGTGCTGCTGGACGAAGCGCCGCACCACCGCGGTGGCGGTGGCAAAGTCGGCGTAGAGCTGGCGGTCGACATCGAGTTCCTGTCGGGGCTGGTAGCCCATGCGGCGGGCCAGGTGGCGGTACTCGAGGCTGGCCGGGTCGGGCAGGCAGAGGTCGAGGGCGTTGCCGCGCAGCAGGCGCAGGGCATTGATGAGGCGGCGCAGGAAGTCGTAGGCCTGAGTGAGGCGCTGGCTCTCGCCGCCGGCGAGGATGCCGATGCCGGCGAGGGCCGCAATGGCCTCGTGGATGCGCGGCGTGCGTACGGCCGGGTAGCGGCCGCCGTGCTGGACCTGAAGCATCTGGACGCAGTACTCGACATCGACCAGGGCGCCCGGGCTGAACTTGGCGTTGAGCTGCCCGGGGGCGACCTTCTCGGCGACCTGTCGTCGGCGCAGGTCGTGCAGGTCCGCCATGGCGATGGTGCTGCTCTCGTAGAGGAACTGGTCGCGCAGGCGTTCCAGGCGGGCGCCGAGGTCCGGATCGCCGGCCAGGGCGCGCAGGCGTACCAGGGCGAGCCGTTCGTAGCTGAGGGCCGGCCCGCCGGGGCCGTAGTAGCGGCAGAAGTGGTCCAGGCTGCAGGCCAGGGGGCCGGCCTTGCCATACGGCCGCAGGCGCAGGTCGATCTGGAAGACGCCCTCGCGCTTGGCCGAGACGCTGGCGATGGTCTCCTGGACCAGCCGTTCGAAGTACTCGGCATTGCCGAGGGGCTCGGGGCCGTCGCTGTGGCCGTGGTCGGCATAGACGAAGAGCATCTCGATGTCGGAGGCGTAGCCGAGGGCGACGCCGCCGAGCTTGCCCAGGCCGCAGACCGCCAGCGAGGTCGGCAGGCCGCCGACCGTGCGCGGCGTGCCATGGCGCTCGGCCAGATGCGCCGAGGCCAGCGCCAGGGCCGCCTCGATCACGACCTCGGCCAGACGCGTCAGGGGCTCGGCCAGGCGCCGGACGTCAACCTCGGCACGCAGGATGTGGTGGACGTCGATGGCGACCATCTCGCGGTCCTTCCAGGCATTCAGGGCGGCCCGCCGCGCGGCGAGGTCCGTGGCGCCGGCGAGGGCCTGCGCCAGGCGCGCCCGCAGGGCCGCCGGCGAGGTGTCCGGCAGGCCGCCGCCGTCGCGTTGCAGAAGGGGCAGGAGGGTCTCGTACTGGGTGCGCAGGAAGTCCTCCCAGAGGAAGTCGCTGGCGCCGAGGATGCGGGCCAGGTCCTGGAGGGCGCCGGGCTGGCTGAAGCGGTCCAGCCTGAAGCGGTCCAGCCAGCGCCCGCGCTCGGGCGTGTCGACCAGGTCATTGGCGAGGCGCTCGAAGCGGGTCAGGGCCGCATAGGGATCGGGGGCCGTGCCGAGGCAGTAGGTGAACTGCTTGGTCAGCGCGATCGAGAAGCGCAGCTCGTCGAGGCGGCGGCGGTCGTCGATGCGGCCGCCGCCGGCGGCGCGGATGTCGATGCAGTCGGAGACCTCGCCGCGCGGCGAGGTGCTGATGCTCACCCGCTCGATGGTGATGCCCCGCAGGGCCAGGGCGTTGGTCAGCGAGTAGAGGAAGAAGGGGGTGTCCTGCGAGCGCACCAGGAGCCGCGTGAAGGTGCCGCTGGTGTCGACCTCGATCTCGACCGGGTAGAGCACCGCCTCGCCACGCGCCTGCAGCGCCGCCATGCGCCGGGCGACTTCGGCGTAGACCAGATGCCGGGCGCGCAGGGCGCCCTCGGCGCCGCCGCGCTCGAGGAGGTCGACCACCTGGCGCAGGCGGC
>JAGVUW010000538.1 GCA_019136035.1 Verrucomicrobiota bacterium
AGGAGTCCGCGGCCCTGACCGCCGAGGCCCGCCGCCAGGCCGAGCCCTGGCAGGGCCTGGCCGTCGTCGCCAGCGTCCAGCAGCGCGAGTTCTGCGAATGGCTCGGCCTGCGCGTCGTCGGCGCCCTGCCCCGCGCCGAGGACCTCGCTCCGCGCGACCTGGCGGCCCTGCAGCGCAGCGGCGCCCGGGCCGTCGTCGGGAACCTCCAGAGCGACGCCCGGCCGGCACGCGCCCTCGGCGAACGCCTGCATCTCCCGGTGGCCATCCTCAGCAACTTCCCCGACAGCGCCGACGGCGGCCGCGAGGCCTACACGCGGCTTCTTCGAAGCAACCTCCAGGAACTCCAGCGCGCATGCCAGAGCCCATCGCCGAACTGACGGCCGTCGAAGCCGCCTACCGCGGCCGGCGCGTGCTCGGGCCGCTGACCCTGACCATCCGCCCGGGTGACGTCGTCGGCGTGGTCGGCCCCAACGGCGCCGGCAAGAGCACCCTCCTGCGGCTCCTGGCGGGCCTGCAACGCCCGAGCCGCGGCCAGCTCCGACTCTTCGGGCAGAGTCCGGGAGAGTCCTGGACGATGCCGTGGCGGATGCCCGCCTGGCGGCGCCGTATCGGCATCCTCCTGCAGCACCATGAGTACAGCACCGAGGTGCCCCTGACCGTCCGCGACGTGGTCGACTTCGGCACCCTCGGCATGGCCTCCACCGGGCACCGCGCGCGCCGCCTCGAGGCCGCCTGGCGCCGCGACGAGGCCCTCCGCCACCTCGGCCTTGAGGGCCTCGCCGACCGCCTCTACCGCGAGCTCTCCGGCGGCGAACGCCAGAAGACGCAGATGGCACGCCTCCTGGCCCAGGGCGCCGAGATGATCCTCCTCGACGAGCCCGCCGCCGGCCTCGACGTCGAATGGAAAGAGCGCGTGACACGACTGGCCGCGGCCCTGCAGCGCGACCACCACCGCACCGTGGTCATGGTCACCCACGAGGCCGACCGCCTGCCGGAGAACTGCTCCACCGTCGTGCTCATGCCACCCGGCCAGGCGCCGCGTGTCGGCACGCCCGAGGCGCTCCTCCAGGCCGAGCCCCTCAGCGCCGCCTACGGCTGCCGCGTCGAGGTCGTCCGCCAGGGCCGACGGGTGCTGGCCTTCGCACCCATGACGGAGGACGCGCCATGAGCCTCCTGGCGACCTTCGCGCTGATCGGCACCGCCGCCGTGCTGGCGGGGTGGTCCTGCGGGCTCCTCGGCTGCCTCCTCGTCGGCATGCGGCTGCCCTTCCTGGCGGTCTGCACCGCCCACGCCGCCCTGGCCGGGGCCGTCCTCGGCCCCTGGCTCGGCCTGCCGCCGACCGCCGGCGCCCTCGCCGGCGCCTTCCTGGCAGCCCTGGCGCTCGGCATCATCCTGCGCCATCGCGATATCGATGCCAGTGGCGCCCTCGGCGTCGTCTTCTCGCTGACCATGGCCCTGGCCTTCCTCGGCATCGGCCTCAGCCGCGGCGCCAAGGCCGACGCCCTCGGGCTGCTCTGTGGCAGCCTGCTCTTCGTCAACCCGCGACAGGTCATCGTCCTGGCCGCCATCACGGCCCTGCTGACCGCCTTCGTCGTCGCCCTCGCCAGGCCGCTGAAGCTCCTCCTGTTCAGCCGTGCCCTGGCGGCGACCCTCCTGCCGGAGGCCGTCCTGTTCACGGCCGTCCTCGTCCTGGGAGCCGGGGTGACGGCCTTCTGCCTGGACATGGTCGGCGGCCTGATGGTCTACAGCCTCATCTGCAACCCGGCCGTGGCGGCCTTCCGGCTCTGCCGGAGCTTCCGCGCCAGCCTGCTGACCGGCGCCCTCCTGGGCGGCGGCAGCGCCCTCGGCGGCCTGGGCGCCGCCTATGCCTGGGACCTCCCGGTCGGCGCCGCCATCGTGGTCGTCTCCAGCCTCGTGGCCCTGGCCGGCTGCCTGGGCCGCCGCGGCCACGCCCGGCTGATGCCGTCCCTCGCCGACCCTCACGATGAAAGGCCCTCGCCATGACCGACACTGCCTGCAACGGCGCCGACGCCGCCGACTACTTCAACCGCCTCGCCGACACGGGCATCTGGCAGGACTTCAGCCCCGAGGAAACCGAGCGCCTCGAGGCGCAGCGCCGGCGCTGGACCATCCGCCCAGGCCAGGCCGTCCTCGAGCCCGGTTGCGGCGCCGGCCGCCTCACGGCACGCCTGGCCGAGTGGGTCGGCCCGGGCGGCCGCGTCATCGCCTGCGACCCCGCCGAGGCGATGATCGCGCGGGCCGCCGCGCGCGGGCTGCCGGCACAGGTCACCCTCGCCGCCAAGGCCCTCCTCGACCTCGACCTCGCCGAGGCCACCCTCGACCGCGTCATCTGCTTCCACGTCTGGCCGCACTTCCACGACGAGGCCGCGGTCCTGCGGCATGTCGTGCCCGCCCTGCGGCCTGGCGGCGAGCTGTGGATCTCGCACCTGAAGAGCAGCGCCGCCATCAACCACATCCACGCCAACGGCCCGCCCGAGATCCGCCAGCACCGCCTGCCTGACCTCGAGCGCCTCCGCGCTGACCTGACCGCCGCCGGGCTGGCTGTCCTCGAGGCCCACGACGGCGACGACGGCTTCTGGGTCGGCGCCCGCCGACCGGCCTCGCGGCATTGACAAGCACCCCGGAGGGTGTCCAGTAGAGGCCATCGGCGACCAGGGCTGATCGAAGACCGCGTCAGCGCTCGCCTGGCCACCCCAAAAAGGGTGCCAGATCGCAGCCGGGGGTCACGCGAGAGCACGACCCCCGGAAGCGCGAACCCACGAACCGCGCACCCTGAAGGGGTGCCGGAACCGGACGTTCAAACAGCCCTGATCGGCGCGGTCGAGAGCACCCTTCCCGGAGATGCAGCCATGCCTGCCAGCGGCGTTCAGGAGACAGTCCGGCGGCTCCTCCACGAGCAGCACCTCGCCGTCCTGGCAACGCAGTCAGGCCAGCAGCCGTACGCCAGCCTGGTCGCCTTTGTGCCCATGCCGGACCTGCGAGCGTTGCTCTTCGCCACCGCCCGCGCCACGCGCAAGTTCGCCAACCTCCAGGCCGAGGCGCGCGCCGCCATGCTCATCGACAGCCGCCGAAACCGCCTCGACGACTTCCACGACGCCGCGGCCGCCACGGCCGTCGGCCGCGTCGTCGAGGTCCCGCCGGCAGAACGCGCCGCCGGCCTGGCAGTCTACCTGGAGCGCCACCCGCACCTGCGCGACTTCGTGACCGCACCGAGCTGCGCCCTCATGCGGCTCGACGTCGAGACCTACCACGTCGTCGATGCCTTCCAGCATGTCGTCGAATGGCGCCCGCACCTCGAGCCCTGAACGCCCGCCGCAGCCCGGCCCGGACACTGACCCACGACGCCGGGTGACCCCAGGCAGGCAGACTGGACCACGATGGACCTGATCATACCCCTGCAGGCGCTCACCGACGGCGACCGCGACCGCGTCGGCGGCAAGGCCATGGCCCTGGCGCAGATGCGCCGGCAGGGCTTCCGCATCCCGGACGGTTTCTGCGTCACCGCCGACGCCTACCGGCTCTTCCTCGACAGCGCCGGCCTGCGCGAACGCATCCAGCTCGAACTCACGCGCAAGCGCTTCGCCGATATGCGCTGGGAGGAACTCTGGGACGTCGCCCTGCGCATCCGCAACCTCTTCCTCGGCCAGGCCATCCCGGCGGCGGTGCGCGACGCCGTCACGGCAGCACTGCAGGCGCACGGCCCGCCGGCACCCATGGTCGTGCGCTCGTCGGGCCTGGGCGAAGACTCGGCCGGGGCGTCCTTCGCCGGCCTGCATGAGTCCTACGTGAACATCGTCGGCGAGGCGGCGGTGGTCGAACACGTCCGCCTGGTCTGGGCCTCGCTGTGGTCCGACCGCGCCCTTCTCTACCGCCAGGAACTCGGCCTCGATGTCACCCGCAGCGCCATGCCGGTGGTGGTCCAGGAACTCGTCATGGGCGACTGCTCCGGCGTCGTCTTCAGCGAGGACCCGACCGACCCGCGACGCTGCGTCGTTGAGGCGGTCCACGGCCTCAACCAGGGCCTCGTCGATGGCACCGTCGCACCGGACCGCTGGGTCCTCGACCGCCAGAGCGGCGCGCTCCTGCGACACGACCCCGCCGAGCGCCTGGCCGCGATGACAGCCGGACCGGAGGGCACGGCCCTGATGCCCCTGGCGCCGGAGCGCGCCTGTCGGCCGCCGCTGGACGCCGCCGCGCTGCAGGACGTCGTGGCGCTGGCCCGCCTGGCGGAGAGACACTTCGGGGTGCCGCAGGATGTCGAGTGGACCCGCCGTCGGGGCGAACTGTTCACCCTGCAGGCGCGGCCGATCACGACCCGCGCCGCGGCGGCCGCGGACGGCGGTGGCGGCCGCTCGTGGTACCTCGGCCTGACCCGAAGCCTGGAGAACCTCCGGCAGCTCCGTCGACGCATCGAGGACGAGGCCATACCTGCCATGGAACGCGAGGCCGCGGCCATGGCACTCATCGACCCGGCCAGCCGCGACGACGCGGCCCTCGCCGACACCATCCGGCACCGCCGCGATCGCTACGAGGCCTGGCGGAAGGTCTACTGGGATGACTTCATACCCTTCGCCCACGGCGTACGGCTCTTCGGGCAGTTCTACAACGACACCGTCCGCCCCGACGACCCCTTCGCCTTCATGGAACTCCTCGCCGCCACGCCCCTGGCCAGCACCGACCGCAACCGCCGCCTCGCC
>JAGVUW010000339.1 GCA_019136035.1 Verrucomicrobiota bacterium
TGTCGCGTCAGGACGTAGAGCCTCTTCATGAACTCGCGGGTGCCGAAGATATCGTAGGCGGTCCGCCGGGTGCCGTCGGGGGTGTCGTAGCCGCAGCCGTGGTCGGGGTTGTTGCAGGGCATGGGCCACTCGGGGCCGTCGAGGTACCAGCCGTCGTGGCCGAATTCATCCATGAGCCGCGCCAGGTGGTACAGGCAGAAGTCGCGCCAGGCGCTGTTCCAGCAGGCGATGTAGGCCTTCTGTTCCGGCTGACGACGGTAGGCCCCCGAGCGCGGCCGCTGCAGGACATCCTCGGAGTACAGCTCCCACTCGGGGGCGTTGTCGGCGAACTGCCGCGACATGTACAGGAGCAGATCGACGCCCGCGCCGTGGCAGCCGTCGACCAGGCTCTTGAGCTTCGGGCGATTCGCCTCGGTGACGTAGGGATGCGACTGGTACGGCGACCAGTGCTCGTGGAAGCAGATTGTGCGCACGCCGGCCCCGGCCAGGCGCCCGAGCTGAGTCTGGCCGGCGCTCGGGTCCCACGAGGCGCCGCGGCCATCGTGGCCAGGCCCGAAGGCGACCGCGCCGCGCCGCTCACCCAGCGGCGTCCGGCCGGCCTGGCCGTAGGCCTCGAAGTCGTCATGCAGCAAGACCGCCGCCGCCTCGGCCGGCGCGCCCGGCGCCACCGCCGCCGACAGGATGCGCAGGTCGTCGATCGTCGCCAGCGGGTCCGTGCCGCCGATCTCCAGGATGGCACCGGCCGGATCGGCCGGCACAAAGCCGTGATTCGGCGACTCCGCCGCCAGGACGCCGTCGACGTAGAGGCGGACCGTGTCACTCCAGGTCACGGCCAGGTGGTACCAGCGACCCGGCGTCCAATCCATCGGCGCCCCTGGGTTGAGCAGGACCTTCCCCTCGCGCCGCGACCACACCACCGGGCCCTGGACCTGTTCGTTCCAGTAGAGGCCGCAGTTGGTCCCGGTGGCCATGGCGTCATCCCAGCGCACGGTGACGATATGCCGATTGGCCTTCTGACGGCGCTGCCCCGCCGGCACGCCGCGCTCCTGGTTGTCGAAGGCCGGCCTGTACCAGCACTCCAGGGTCCCCGCCTCGACCCGCAGGCGACCCTCGGCCGGGTAGGCGATGGTGCCGCTGACCTGGACCGGATCGGACTCCAGGCCGTAGCGGCCGTGGTGCGTGATGCGGTAGTCCCAGACCGTCTTCTCGGGCTTCTTCACCGGCGTCGCCTGGAAGCCGAAGGTGTACTCCAGGGGCGCCGCGACCTCGTGCTCGCCGCGGATCAGGTGGCAGCGCAGCACGACGCGGTCGCCCTCGCGGCGGATCGTCAGCGCCTCGGCGGAGCCCTGCGGGTACCAGTGCCGGTCCGACTCGCAGAACCACGCCAGGCCGCGGTCTTCACCCCCGAGCCAGACGTAGGGCTTGAAGCCGTTCGTCCAGCCCTCGGCCGGCAGAGCGCCGCTGTTGGCGACGCTGCCCCAGCGCCCCGGGAAGTGGTACAGGAGCCGCGCCTGGTCGCCCCGCAGGGGTATCTCGAGAGTGAGGTCGCGCAGGCGGGCCGTGCCGGCGGTCGGGATCAGGGTCGCGTCGATGCGCACCATGCCGTCGTACTCGACCGTGACCCGGCCCTCGAGCCGCAGGTCGTCGGCCGTGGCGGCGGTGCTGAGCACGACGCGGTCCGCGGCGCGTTCCTCCCAGCGCACGCGCTGGCCGCGCCAGCGTATCGGCGCGGCGCCGCTCTGGCCGCTGAGCTGAATCGGCGCCGCCAGAAGCTCAGCCTCGAGGCTCTCGACGGCGCTCGGGAAGATCGAACGATCGAAGGCGTACTCGCGGCCCCAGCACGCGACGCGCCCGAGACGCGCCCGCAACGGCGTCCACGGCGACGGGACCTCACGGCTGAGGCCCTCACGCGTGCCCAGCCAGGCCGGCTGCAACGGGTCGTCAAGGATCTTCTCGGCCGTCACGGTCAGACCGCTGCGACGCTGACGGGCACCCGCCGCGATCGTCAGCCGGCCCGAGGGCACGCGCTCGCCCGGGATCTCCAGCCGAAGGACGCCCTGGCCATCCGGAGCGCCGCGCTGCTCGGCCACACGGCCGGCCGGGCCGTCGACAGTCAGCCAGACCTCGGTGTCACCAGCCGGCAGGACCTTGCCATCGGTCACCGCCGCCACGACCAGCTTCCGCGTCGAGAGGAAGGCGTGCGCCTGCAGCACCAGGGGCGCCCCGACCTCGACATCGACCGCCTGCCGCAGGAGTACCCCGGCCGTGCTGCGCGCCGTGACCTCGACGGCGTAGAGGCCGGGCTTGGGCAGCCCCTGCTCAACCGGCAGCGCCAAGGCCAGGGGCGCCGCCGCGCCGGCCGCCAGGCGCACCGTCTGCGGCGCGACCGCCGTGACCCCGCCATCGGCCTGACGCAGGCCCAGCGACCAGGTGACCTCGGCTGCCTCAGGACCGACGAGCTGCGCCTGCAACCCTGCGAAGTCCTGCGCATCGAGGCCGGTCAGCGAGAGGGCCGTGCCGCGCCCCAGACGCAGATGCGCGAACTGCGCCGGCGCGTGCAGGCCGCGGCTCAGCGGCGACCAGGTCAGGATGCCGCCGAGATGCGAGGCATTCACCGCCAGGTTGAAGCCAAGGCCCTGGCCCGGCGCCGGCGCGGCCGACGCCATCGCCGCCCAGGGAATCAGGAACTCGACCGACCAGCGCCCCGGCGTGTTCACCGCCGCCGCCTGCCAGTCGGCGTTGTACGAGACATCCCCGGCACGGCTGTCCAGACGCGTCCCCAAGGCGTTGGCCACAAACTGGTAGCTGACCTTGTGCTCGTGCCCCGGGTCGACGTGGACCTCGACCGAGTCGTCCTGCCAGACCGTGCCATCCCAGTCGGTCGCATGCGCCTGAGCCAGCCGTCCCGGCGGCAGGGGCACACTCACCGCCACCGCCAGACCGTCCTCAAGCCAGGCGACACGCGCCTCGGGCTGACCCGCCGCCAGGCGACGGCTGCCCAGGAGAACAAAGCCGCTCAGGCGCGTCGCCCCAGACCACTCGCCCTCGTCAATGCGGCCGTCCAGACGCGGCGGCGACGCCAGGGGCAACGCCGTCAGACTCGGCCAGGCCGCATCGCCCAGACTGGCGGACCAGACACTCGCCGAGACCAGCACGCACGCCAGCAGACCCATCGCACGACGCATCGCAACGCTCCTCCTGGTTCCGCCGACGCCATGCCGCCGGCCAGACACCCACAGGGCTCCTGACGCCGGAATATACGATGGCCGCCGGTGATGGCGAGCCACCCCGGCAAGGCGCGGTTTCGCCGGATGGGAGGTGGCATGCGCATCCTTGCGCATGTCTTCCGGGCGCCGGAGGCGGCGCCCGGAAGATGCCGAGCCGACGCTCGGCGCTCCCAGGAAAGGCGCCGCTCCGGCGCCCGGGGGGAGCGCCACTCGGCTCGTGGCGCCCACCTCCGCCCCGGCGGCGCGCCGGGTAGTGCAGGGCACCACCCGGTGACCCTTGAGTCCCTGGTGTCCCTGGTGTCCCTTGAGTCCCTTCTCCACCGCGGCAGGGGCCGTCCGCGGCGCTACAGTATTAAGTAGGATACGCCACGGGCCTCCACGGGGTCGCAGCCCGCCCCAGGATCACGGGCTGCGGCGGTCGTCGGCGGCGCGGTCCCGTGACAGGGCGCGCCGCCAGCCACCCGCCTGACCAAAACAGGACCACTCGCCATGTCACTCGCCACCGCCCCGACGTCGGCCGCCCCGACGCCCGCCCCGGCCGCCCCGGCTGCCTCCGCCATCCCCGCTGCCACCATCCCGGCCGCGGCCGTGGTGGTCGTCGCCACCTACGTGGCCGCCCAGATGATCGCCGACATCGCCAGCCTCAAGATCGGCGTCGTCGCCGGCCTCGCGGTCGACCTCGGGACCTTCATCTATCCGATCACCTTCACCCTGCGCGACCTCGTCCACTCCTGGCTAGGCAAGCGCAATGCCCAGGTCCTCGTGGTCACCGCCGGCGTGATCAACCTGGCCATGGCCGGGTACCTGATGGGCGCCGCCGCCGTGCCGGGGGACCCATCCTGGGGTCTCGACCGCGAGTTCGCCGCCATCCTGGCCCCGGTGTGGCGCATCGTCATCGCCTCGATCGTCGCCGAGGTCGCCAGCGAGCTCCTCGACACCGAGGTCTACCACGCCTTCGTCACCCGCGTCGGCACCCGGCACGCCTGGGCCCGCGTCCTCGTCAGCAACAGCCTGAGCGTCCCGGTCGACAACCTCATCTTCGCCGTCGGCGCCTTCGCCTGGGCCCTGCCCTGGGGCGTGGTCTGGCAGATCTTCGCAGTCAACCTCGTCGTGAAGTACGGCATGACCCTGGTCAGCCTGCCTCTGATCTACCTGCGTGGCCCCTGCACGCGCTGACGGCGGCCGAGAATGCTTCCGCTCGCCCCCCAGCCTCCCTTGCGCCTCTTGCGCCGCGTTGCGGCCAGCGCAGTCTGACCTCCGCCTCCGGGAGGGGAAACGCCGAACGCCGAACGCCGGAGCCGGCAAGGCCCCGTCCGTGTTCGTCCGTGCGGGTCTGTGTCCGTCTGTGTCCCGAGCCCAAGGGCCGCGTCCCCGCGGCCCTGTCTCCTCGCCCCCCGACCCTCGTCCCCCTTGGGCTGCGGGCGGAGCCCGTGCCTGGCCGGGCCGCGCCGGGCCTCTCCCGGCCGGCGCGCCCG
>JAGVUW010000649.1 GCA_019136035.1 Verrucomicrobiota bacterium
GCCGACACCGTCACGCGGTAGGTCCCCGGGCGCAGCAGGCGGTAGTAGTCGCCGTGATCCGGGTCCGTCGTGACCATCGAGGCGCGGCCCTCGACGGCGATGCTGGCATGGAGCGGCTCGCCGCTGTCGGCAGCGATGACGCGGCCCTCGAGGCCGCTGTGCGCGGCCGCGAGGTAGGCCAGGATGGCCTCGCGATTGTCGGCCCAGAGCGTCTCCAGGGCCGCGGCTGACGGGCGGTCCTCGCGGCTGATCTCGAGCGTCAGGTCGAAGCAGCCGAGGTAGCGATAGAGCCAGTCCTGGAGGCCGCCGTCGATGGCGTACCAGGCGGCGCCGTTGGTGATGCCCTTGGCGAAGAGCGGGCTCGACGCCATCGGGAGATTCCTCGCGCTGTAGGTCTCGGCCAGCCAGCGGAAGACATCCTCGTCCGGCGTCGGCGAGGCCACACTGCCGCGGCCGTCGTTGTCGTACGGGTAGTTCGCCACCAGGGCGCCGGTATGGAAGGTGGCCGAGAGGACGAAGTTTCGCGCCGCCGACCACTGCATCATGGCGACCGTCTCGGCGGGCCGGCCGGCCGTGTCCATGGGCACGCCGCTGAAGAGGGTGCCGATGGACTGCAGGGCGCCATCCGGGAAGGACCGGTTCAGGTCGATGCCGGCGGCGCTGTAGCGCGAGCCCGCAGCGTGGCCATCCGGGTTCATCACGGGCATCACCCAGAGCTCGGTGGTGTCGACCAGCGCGCGCAGGCGCTCGTCGACCGCGTAGCCGGTGAGAAGATGCTCGATCAGACGCAGGCACAGCTCCGTGCCCACGACTTCGTCACCATGGATGGCGCCGACCAGACGGACCTCCGGCTCGGCCTCCTCCACACCCGGGTTGTCGGTGATGCACAGCGCCAGGAGCGGCCGGCCCTGGAGGCTCGTACCGACTGTCTCCAGCCGGCAGAGCGACGGGTAGTCCGCCGCAAAGCCCGCCAGCCGGCTCTGCACCTGCGCCCAGTCGTGAAGGCCGTCGGCCACGCCCTTGGTCGACGGGACGCCGGGGACCTGCACGCTCAGCGTCTCGGCCTTGTAGCCGTCGCGACGCAGCGCCTCCGCCTCGGCCGCCGTCGCGTAGACGACCGCCGACGTGCCCTCGACCGCCTTGATGTCCAGGCCGCGGGAGACGAGATCGTCGAGCGCCGTCGATGACGCCACGGCTACACGCAGCACCTCGACCGGACCCGGCCGCGGACCCGCCGCCTTCGGCAGCGCCGGCGCGGCGACACGCACCCGCAGACGCAGACGCGTCGGGCAGCTCAGCTCGCCGCGAACGGGGTCGTAGTCGTACGGCGCCGCGGTGACCCGCACCCAGCGCCGGCCGCGGACGGTGTAGACCTGCGCGGAGCACTCCAGGAGGCCCTTGGACGCGGCCCGGACGCGCGGCTGGCGGTACCAATCCTCGTCCCAGACGAAAGGCTGCGCCTCGCGAGCGCCGGGACGCTTCGGGACCGGGGGCTGCGCCGGGTAGATCCAGTGGGAGACCTTCACCGTCTCCCGAGCCTCGACCTCCAGTTCGGCCGTGACCTCGCCCGCCGCCGGAACCTCGAGGTCGTCAACCAGCGTCGGCAGCTCCGGGCGGCCGACCTCCGCCGTGCGGCCGCCACCTGCGGCCTTCACCCGCGTGAAGGGCTGACCGGCCGGACTGTCCACCGTCAGACGCTCCGGCAACGGCAGGGCGTACTCGACCTCGACACCCCGCGACGACGCCTGACGAACAACGCGGTCGAGGCCGTCGGCGGCCGCCAGGCCGAGCGGCAGCAGCACTGCCGCTAGAACCCTGTTAATAAGGATGCGACAGAAGCCGTCGTGCACTCTCATGAGCCCCTTTTGTTCGGCAACCGCAACCGTGTTCCACCGAATCGGCACCCGTGCCGCCCGAATCGGCGGCGGTCCTGCTGTCATCCTAGCCCCTTCCGGAGCCTAAGACAACCCCACCGCCGACGCAGTTCGCCACGGCCGCCGCAAAAAGGCCCCTGTTTTCATGCCCATCGCGGCCGGCGGCGGTGCCCGTGGCCGGCCGAGCGCAGGCGGCGGGCGGTCCGGCGCGTCAGCGCCAGGACAGCGGCAGGAGCCTGAACAGCCGCGCCCGCAGGAGGGCGGCAAAGGCATCGCCGAAGTGCACGGAGCGGGTGTTTCGCAGGCGCGCCACCGCCACCAGGGTCAGGAGCATCAGCATACCGACGAAGACGTACAGGAGCCGGAAGCGCTCGAGCGTCAGGCCCCAGAGGGTCACCTGCAGGCCCTCGGCCCAGGCGAGGTAGCCGCGCACCAGGAGCGGCCCGATGCCCATGCCGACCATGGTGATGCCCTGGGCCACGGCGAGGTAGCCGGCGCGTTCGGGTCCGCGCGGCAGGGCGTGGTAGAGGGTGGCGGTGCCGGCCACCCAGTAGAGGCCGTCGGGGATGCCGACGATAGTCCAGGCCAGGAGGATGAACCAGAAGCGCGACGCGGTGAAGAAAGGGAACGAGAGGTAGAAGGTCGCGTAGAGGATGACGGTGACGATCAGGACCGGCTTCGCGCCGAAGCGATCGACCATGCGGCCGCCGGGTCGGAGCACCGCGAGCATGAGCAGGTTGTGGCCGGTGACGTACCAGCCGATCTGGGCGAAGCTCAGGCCGATCTCCTCGATGAAGAACACGGCGTAGTAGCTGCAGGCCAGCGAGAAGCCGGTGAACAGCATGGGCCGGCCAGACAGCAGGCGGCAAGCACCGCCGCAAAGCCGCCCCAGGTCGGCCAGCGGTTGACCACGCGCAGGCCGACCCAGGTGCCGACCGTGGCCAGGCCCGTCATCAGGAACTGCCGGCTGCCCAGGTAGCGCCCGCGAACGCGCGCCGGGACCACCGCCGACAGCCAGCTCCCCAGGAGCGGCTGAGCGATGTGGAGGCAGGTGCCGCTCAGGAACAGCAGGCCGAGAAAGACGACACTCGCGAGGCCGCCGCCGCGGCCGAACAGCCAGGGGACGGCCAGGCCCAAGGCCATGCACAGGACTTCGCCGGCACCGGCCAGCAGCACAAAACGCCGGCGGTCGGCGAGGCGGTTGGTCACCAGGAACGAGAGGAACTGCCAGACGGCCGCAAGGTAGACGCAGGCGCCCAGGAGGCCGGTGTCCTCACGACGCATCCCCAGGACCGTCAGGGCATAGCCGCTGATGATGGCGTTGGCCGGCGTGCCGATGCTGGACCAGGCGCCCAGCATCGCCGCCTGACCGAGAAACAGGCGCAGGGCCAGGCGGTTCTCGGTGAAACTGAGACGCGTCGAGGTGGGTGAGGACATGGGAACTCCGGCGAACCGGGTCGGCATGGGACCGCGGTTGTAGGCAGTGCGCTCAGGATGCTTCACGGACGCCGCGGGGAGAGAGACCCTGACGGCGCCCCCCTCCACAGGGACTTCGGACCCACCTCGATGGCCGTGCACCCGACGCCGCGGGCGGGCGTTCCCGCGGGGCAGCACTCAGCCGATACACCCGAACCCAACGCCAGGCCGCCCGGAGCGGCGCCAGCACAGCGCCCTGCACCGCCACCGGCAGCAGCCCGCGGCCGAGGTCCGACAGCCCGAGCTATCGACCGCGACATAGCATACACCCTGGAACGGCCGCGGCAACCGCGCCGACGGGCGCCACCGGGGCTCGCGGCGCCGGCCGGGGCGCGCCGCGGCCCGGCCGGCATGGGCGTCATCCGCGGCCGACTTGACAAGCCCGGCAGAGCGTTCTATCGTTTCGTTGCATCGCAACAGCGTGGAGGCAGCCGCCGACGCGCCGCAAAGGGAGTTCGACACGATGGACACGCCGACCAAAGTGATCCTGGACGAGCGCGAGATGCCGCGGCAGTGGTACAACATCCTGGCGGATCTCCCGCACGGCCTGCGGCCGCCGCTGCATCCGGCCACCGGCAAGCCGATCAACGCTGCCGACCTGGCGGCGATCTTCCCGGAGAACCTGATCGAGCAGGAGGTCAGTCAGCAGCGCTGGATTGACATCCCCGAGCCGGTCCTCGAGGCGCTCTGGCTGTACCGCCCGTCGCCCTTGGTGCGGGCGCGCCGCCTCGAGCAGGCCCTGGGCACGCCCGCCAAGATCTACTATAAGAACGAGGGCGTCTCGCCCGCCGGCAGCCACAAGCCCAACACCGCCCTGCCCCAGGCCTACTACAACAAGGTCTTCGGCACCCGCCGTCTCACCACCGAGACCGGCGCCGGGCAGTGGGGTTGCGCTCTGGCCTTCGCCTGCCAGCAGTTCGGCCTCGAGTGCAAGGTCTACATGGTCCGCATCAGCTTCGACCAGAAGCCATTCCGCAAGCTGATGATGCAGACCTGGGGCGCCTCCTGCGTGCCCAGCCCGTCCATGGACACCCGTACCGGCCGGGAGATCCTGGCGAAGGCCCCGGACACCCCCGGCAGCCTGGGCATCGCCATCAGCGAGGCGGTCGAGGACGCCGTCCAGACGCCGCAGACGAAGTACGCCCTCGGCAGCGTCCTGAATCACGTCATGCTGCATCAGACCGTGATCGGCCTCGAGGCCCAGAAGCAGATGGCCAAGATCAGCGCCTACCCCGATGTCGTCGTCGCCTGCGCCGGCGGCGGCTCGAACTTCTGCGGTATCGCCCTGCCCTACGTGCGCGACAAGATCCACGGCAAGGCGGTGCAGATCATCGCGGTCGAGCCGACGGCGTGCCCGACCATGACGCGGGCGCCCTTCGTCTACGACTTCGGCGACACCGCCAAGACGACGCCGCTCCTGCCGATGCACTCGCTCGGACATGGCTTCATGCCGGCGCCGGTGCACGCCGGCGGCCTGCGCTACCACGGCATGGCACCCATCGTCAGCCAGCTCCTCATCGACAAACTCATCGAGGCGCGCGCCTACCCGCAGCTCAAGTGCTACGCCGCCGCCATGCTGTGGTGCCGCACCGAGGGCTTCATCCCGGCACCGGAGACCTCACACGCCATCGCCGTCGCCATCGACGAGGCCCAGCGTGCCAAAGAGGAAGGCAAGGAGAAGACCATCCTGCTGTGCTGGAGCGGCCATGGCCTCATGGACCTGAAGGGCTACGAGGCCTACATGAGCGGCAAGCTGACCGACTACGACCTGCCGCAGGAAGACATCGACCGCGCCCTCGCCGAGCTGCGGGACTACCCGAAGCCCTAAAGGCCGCGGCCTATCGCCGCGGCCTTCAGGGTTACTGCAGGCGGCGCCGGCGCACCTCGATGCCATGGCCGGCCAGGAGGGCCGTGAGGCGGCTCGTGTCGGTATCGCCGACGTGGTAGGGGTAGAGGATGGCCGGCTTCAACGCCTGGGCGACCTCGGCGACCATCTCCGGCGTCATGGTGTAGGGCAGGTTCATCGGCAGGAAGGCGCAGTGGATGGCCTGCAGGGCCTTGATCTCGGGGACATTCTCGGTATCACCGGCGACGTAGATGCGCCGGTCGCCGATGGTCAGGACGTAGCCATTGCCGACGCCCTTGGGGTGGAACGGCGTCCCATCGGGTCGGCGGTGGATGAGGTTATAGGCCGGGACGGCCTCGATGGTGATGTCGGCGTAGGTCACGGTGGTACCATTGGCCATGGCGACGGCGCCCGGCAGGCGTGCCGCGACGACGCCATTGGCGAGCACGCGGGTGGACGGCTGCGTCACCGCCTTCAGGGCGACCGGGTCGAAGTGGTCGGCGTGCTCATGGGTGATGAGTACCAGGTCGGCCTTGGGCAGGCGGCTGTAGTCGGCGAGCTTGCTCCACGGGTCGATATGGATCACCTTGCCGGCGACCTCGAACATCAGGGTCCCGTGGCCGATGCAGGTGATCCGCAGCGGGCCTCTCGAGGTCGTGAGGGTATCGACCTCGAAGGACTGCTCCGCTGCCCCCGCCGGGCCGCTCAGGGCGAGGCCGATCACGCCGACACTCCAGAGCCATCCGTGGCGCATGGTGCACCTCCGCTGGGGCCGCCTGTCTGCCGACGCCATCACCGCACGGCCGCGGCCCGGACCGCGCGAACGGCTCAGTTCATCACCAGTTCGACCACCGCATGGATGCGCAGTTGCGGCAGGCGCACCGTGGCAACACCGCCGGCCACGGTCACCTCGGCCGGCAGGGCGCCAGGGACGTCCGAGCTGAGCACCCGGAAGCCGCGCAGGGCGCGCCCGGCCGGGAGGGGCACCCCCAGGCTGAGGTCGGCGACGGCCTCGACCGGCGGCGGGTCGACGCCGAGCGGGACGTGGTAGTTGACCAGATGCAGGACCAGGCGCCGGCCGTCGGGTGAGCGGTACGACGCAACGCGCACGCCGGGCGCCGGCCGGCCGCCGTCGCGGGTGAGGGCCAGGCCGCGGGGTGCGAGCCGGTCGACGAGGGCCTCGTCCTGGTCGGCACGAAGGACCTCCCCCGCGCCGGCCTTGAGGCTCTGGCCGTCGGCGAGCTCGCGCAGGCCCGCCAGCGGCGACGGCAGGACGGGCCGCGCGCGACCGAACTCGTCCTGGTCGGCGAAGGCGCCGGCGACCACGAGGGTGCCGCCGGCGTCGACGAAGCGCGCCAGGGCCTGCAGATGCGACTCGGCCAGGACGCGGGCCGCGCAGGCCACCACGGCCCCGGCCTCGGACAGCGCGGCGGTGCCCAGACGGCTCTCGGGGAGGAGGTCGAAGCGCACGTGGGCATCAGCCAGGAGGGGCGTCAGACGGCGGACCTGGCCCATGTGGTCGCTGTGGCCGTACCAGACCTGCTCGGCCAGGGCCAGGACGGCGGTGTCGGTCCAGGGCAGGAGCCCGGCATGGAGGTCGGGGTGGCCCTCGATGAAGGCGCGCAGGTCGTTGAGGGCGTCGTGGTAGGCGTCGAAGCGCGGCGTCAGCAGGAAGCCGCCACCGCCGCTGAAGGCGGCGCACTCGGCCATGCCGAGGCGGGCGGCGTCGGGATTGAGGACCCACTCGGGACGGGTACTCGGGTAGCCGCCGCGCGTCAGGATGATCGGGCGCACCCGGGCCCGCAGCGAGCGCACGAAGAGCAGGTCGAAGAGGCTGTCATTAATGACGCGCAGGGTCACCCCGTCGAGGACCGGCTGCAGGACCAGCCCCGGGTTGGTGCCATACTCGCCGATGGACTTCTCGAACATGACGAAGTCGGTATCGCTGAGGCCTGCCTGGATCTCGGACGGCCGTCCGCCGTTGAAGTCGCGGCCGAGTTCGGCCGTCCCGGCGGCGCGGATGGCCGCCATCTGGTCGCGCAGGGTCGCACACCAGAAGCGCTGCATCTCGACCGCCGCCAGGCCCTCGTCGCGGTCGCCCGGAAACGCGGCGGTGTCGAGGTCGGCGATGCCGAGCAGATCGCGGGCCTGCGCCGGCGTCCAGCGCTCCTTGAGGAAGGCGCGGAAGGCCGCCAGGGCGGCGGGCGAGCGCGACTTCTGGCTGCAGCCGTTGTCGACGAAGACCCCGTCGCAGCGGCGTAGCGGTGGTTCTCCTTGAAGGGCGGGTAGAAGCCGGCATCGATGTCGTAGCGGTAGTAGAGCCGCGGGGTGCCGTCGGCGTTGCGCTGCAGCCACTCGAGGGGATCCTGGTCCGGGCGCGGGCCCAGACCGAGAGCGCGGTAGTCATCCCAGTGGTCGTAGAACTCCCAGAAGCCGGAGCGCCGCTGGGGATCGCCGTTGAG
>JAGVUW010000382.1 GCA_019136035.1 Verrucomicrobiota bacterium
GAGGAGTTCGGCGTGGGTGCCGTACTCGGCGATGATGCCATCCTCGATGGTGCAGATGCGGTGGCAGCGCATGGCCATCGAGACGCGTTGCGAGACGATGATGGCGGTCTTGCCGACCAGGATCTCGGCGAGGGTCTCCTGGATGCGCCGCTCGGTCTCGGCGTCGAGGGCGCTGGTGCAGTCGTCGAGGATCAGGACCTCGGGGTCGGTCAGGAGGGCCCGCGCCAGACTGAGGCGCTGGCGCTGACCGCCGGAGAGACTGGTGCCGCGCTGACCGAGGAGGGTCTCGTACTGCACCTTCATGGTCAGGATGAAGTCGTGGAGCTGGGCGGCCTTGGCGGCGGCCATGACGCGACCGGGCGGGGCGTCGGGGACGCCGTAGCTGATGTTATCGCGCACGGAGCCGCTGAAGATCTGCGCCTCCTGGGGCACGACGCCGACGCAGCGACGCAGCGACGACATGCGGATCTTGCCGAGGGGTATGCCATCGATGAGGATCTCGCCGCGATGGGGCTCATAGAGGCGGCTGAGGAGGTACAGCAGGGTCGTCTTGCCGCAGCCGCTGGCGCCCATGACGCAGAGCCAGTTGCCCACCGGGATCTTCAGGCTGATATCCTTGAGCACCGGCTCGTCCTCGCCGTCCTTGGAGGTGTAGGCGAAGGCGACGTGGCGCAGCTCGATGCCATCCTTGAGCGGCGTCGGGAAGTCGACCGCGTCGGGCGGGTCGACGATCTCGACCTTGCGATCGAGGATATCGACGATGCGGCCGAGGGTGACCTGCATGTTGCTGAAGAGCACCCCGAGGCCGGTGATCTCGACGACGGGCCCGAAGAGGTTCATGGTCGTATTGCGGATGAAGAGCATCTCGCCGAGGCTCATCCTGCTGGCCAGGACCCAGAGTGAGCCGATGACGAAGATACTGGCGTCGCAGGTGCCGGTGATAATCGATCCGGCGCGGCCGAGGCCGGCGCCGAGGCGCTGCTGCGCGATGGCGTCGCGCAGGAAGCACGACGAGAGGCGGTGGAAGTTCAGCTCCTCGTGGTGCTCACGCGAGTAGGCCTGAATCGCCTTCACCGCGTCCATCTTCTGCGCCGCCAGGCCATACATGCAGGAGTTGGTGTGCCGCAGATGGCGGCTCAGGTCGCGGATGCGCGGCCGGGCGCGGTGGTAGATGAAGGCATAGAGCGGCGTCACCAGGAAGGCCAGCACCGCCATGCGCCAGTCGGCAAAGAGCAGGATGAGCGTGCCGCCGATGATCATGGTCAGGCAGCGCGTCGTCAGCAGGATCGAGTGCATCATCTGGTCCTGCAGGACGCCGACATCCGAGACAATGCGCGAGAGCAGCCGGCCGGCGCTCATCGACTGGTGGTAGGCGAGCTGCAGCTCGAGGACCTTCCGATGCATGTCTTCTCGCAAGGCCCCGGTGATGCCCTGCGAGACGCGTATGTAGCGCCGCGTCGAGATGCGGTGCATGATATCGAGGGCGAGCTGGGTGGCGATGTAGGCCAGGGCCAGGCGCAGGAGGCGCTGGCCGGCGCCGGGCGGTCGCGAGAAGGCGGCCAGGCCGAGGTCCATGCGCCGGCCCATGCTCTGGGTGGGCCGGCTCGACTCGGGGCGGTTGCGCTCCGGCGCCCACAGCCGCTCGTCGGCGGGCGCCGGCGGCGTGGCCGGTCGGATGACCAGGACCGAATCGACCAGGATGCGGGTGTACCAGCTCATCAGGTACACACTGCCGGCGCTGGCCGAGGTGATCATCATGCAGACCAGCACCGACCACTTGCGCGGCCAGACGTAGGTGCGGATGAAGCGCCAGTACAGGCGCATCACGTCGACGTTCGTCGTCTCCTCGCGCGGCGGCGGCCGGAAGGCATAGTCGCGGGTATGGTCGCCACGGCGCCTCATTCGGTCAGCACTCCCGCGCCCATGTGTTTGGTGTAGAGGTCGTGGTAGTGGCCGTCGGGGATGGCCATCAGTTCGTCGTGGCTGCCCATCTCCTCGATGCGGCCCTGGTTCAGCAGGACGATCTGGTCGGCGTTGCGGATGGTGCTCAGGCGATGCGCCACCACGAAGCTGGTGCGGCCCTCCAGGACGCGGTCCATGGCCTTCTGGATGGCCTGCTCCGACTCGCTGTCCAGGGAGCTGGTGGCCTCGTCCATGATCAGGATGGCCGGATCGGCCGCCACGGCACGGGCGATGTTGATGCGCTGTTTCTGGCCGACCGAGAGCTCGACGCCGTAGTCGCCGACGTAGGTGTCGTAGCCCTTCGGCAGGCCCATGATGAAGTCGTGGATCTCGGCGACGCGGGCCGCGGCCACGATCTCCTCCTGCGTCGCCGACGGCCGGCCGTAGCGGATGTTCTGCGCGATGGTGGTGCTGAAGAGGAGCGACTCCTGCAGGACGATGCCGAACTGCCGGCGCAGGGCGTGCACGTCGTACTTGCGGATGTCGATGCCGTCGATGAGCAGTTCGCCGCCGCAGATGTCGTAGAAGCGCAGGAGCAGCGACAGCACCGTCGACTTGCCGCAGCCCGTCGGGCCGATCAGGGCGATGGTCTGGCCCGGCTCGACGCGCAGGTCCAGACCGCGAATCACCGGCCGGCCGGCCTCGTAGTGGAAGGCGATGTCCTTGAACTCGACCTGGCCGCGGATGCGCTTCACCGCCACCGGGTGCTTGTCATTGGCAATTTCCGGGAGTTCATCGAAGATCTCGAAGAGCCGCTCGGTGGCGATAGAGACCTGCTGGATCTGCCGGGCCAGCTCCGAGAAGCGCACCGCCGGCATGAGGAGCTGCATGGCGTAGGCGGTGAAGGCGGTGACGTCGCCGTAGGTGAGGTCGCCGCGCAGGACCATGGCGCAGCCGAGGAAGAACATCAGCGAGCGTCCGAGGTTCTGAATCAGGTTGGTGTTCAGGCTGAAGTTGCTGCCCGCCACCATCGCCTCGCGACCGAACTCCAGCGTGCTGTCGGAGTGGCGCTGGAAGACGGCATTCTCGCGGCCCTCGGCGCCGAAGGTCTTCACCGCCACATTCGCCACGAGGCGGTTCTGCACCCCCCCGCTGAGCCGGTCCATGGCCGACCAGGCGCTGCGGCTGGCCCGCCGGATGCGCCGGATGTTGAAGTGGTAGTTCAGCACGAAGATGAGGACGATCAGCCCCAGGAGCGAGGCCAGCCGCCAGTTGATGGCGAAGGTGGCCGTCACCGCAAACAGCGCGCAGACCAGGTCGCTGATGACGGTGATGCTCTGCGCGGTGAGCATCTGCTGGACCGTGCCGCTGTCGCCCATGAGGCGGTTGACCAGCTTGCCGGGGCTGTGCTTGCCGTAGAAGCGCAGCGACAGCCCGAGCATGTGCTGGTACAGCGCCGTGCGCACGTCGAACACGAAGCGCTGTCCGAGCTGGGTGATGCCGACGGTCTGGATGTAGTAGCACAGCGCCATGACCAGCGGCATGGCGAACATGCACACGGCCAGGCCGGCAAAGAGATCCCGACGGCCCTCGGTCAGCACCCGGTCGATGATCGCCCGCGTGATCAGCGGCGGCAGCATCGCCAGGATCGACAGCAGGACCGTCAGGCCCATGAGGCCCAGCAGCCGCAGGCGGTAGGGATAGGCGAAGGCGAGGATCTTCGTCAGGTTTTTACGGCGCGACGACTCCATGCGCCGGCACCCCTTCCGGCTGCGGTCAGATGTCGATGTTGAAGAGGTAGAACCAGAGGCACGAGCGGCCGTAGTAGAGACGCGCCTCCGCGGTGGTGCCGGGCGGAATCACGTACTCGCCGGGGTCGAAGCTGCAGTAGGCCACACGGTAGGTCGTCTGCGCCTCGTTCTGGATGACATGGCGGAGATACTCGACCTTGCCCCGGAAGTAGACCCGCTGCAGGCCGCGGTACGACGACAGCAGGGCGCGGTAGCGCTGACCGGTGGCAACCCGGGCGGCGTGGCGCTCGGCGACGCGCAGCTTCAGGACCTGGGCAGCGCCGCCGAAGATCTCGTAGAGGACCGTCTCGGGCCGGACCAGCTCGCCGATGACGAACTCATAGCGCAGGACCTGCCCGTCGATCGGGGCGCGGACCTCCTTGGCCTTGAGCTGCGCCTCATAGCGCCGGACGACGTCCTGCAGGGCGCTGATCTCGGCCTCGATGCCGCGCAGCTCGGTGACGTGGGCGGCGCGGTCGCGCTCCAGGAGGCTCTCGTAGACGGTCAGGTCCTTCGCCAGCAGACTGGCGAGCTGCGTCTGCACCAGCTCCTCCTTGAGCTTGTCGTCCTCGAGGGCACTGCCGGCCTTCAGGCCGCGCTCGACCAGCTCGCGGGTGCGCGCCAGCTTGGTCTGGGCGTCGCGCAACTGCAGCCGCGCGATGTCGATGGCGTCCTTGTGGTTGCGCTTCTGCTCCTCGATGCCCAGGCGGCTGCGCTCGATCACCGTCTCGAGCTCGGTGCGCCGCCGGCTCAGGTCGACTTCCATCTTCTGCACACGCCGCCGCGCCTCCTCCAGGGCGGCGCGCTCCTGCTCGGAGTCGAGACGGACCAGGACGTCGCCCTTGGCCACGCGGTCGCCGCTCGACACCAGGATCTCGGCCACCGCACCGGCCATGGCCGGGCGGACCTCGGCGTACTCCTCGGTGGTGACATAGCCGGCCGCCGTGATGTAGCGGTCGACCTTGATGGCGATGCCGCCGTAGATCAGCCCCCCGAGCACCAGCAG
>JAGVUW010000593.1 GCA_019136035.1 Verrucomicrobiota bacterium
CTCTTTCTGGCGCAGGACCTCGCCGCGGACCAGACGGGCCACCCCCGTCCAGCTCGTCAGGCCGATCACCACCATGATGTTCAGGATCGAGCGCTGCTCGAGGAAGGCGACGATAGTCAGGATCAGGAGGAAGGTCGGGAAGCACATGACGATCTCGATGCAGCGGCTCAGGACGACGTCGACCCAGCCGCCGTAATAGGCGGCGATGGCGCCGAGGAGGACGCCGATGACCACGTAGATGGCCACCCCGACGAAGCCGACCGAGAGCGAGACACGGGCGCCGTAGACCATGCGGGCGAGGACGTCGCGGCTGACGCTGTCGGTGCCCATCAGGTGCCGTCGGCTCGGCGGACTCAGCGGGCCGACGTCGGCGAGCTGCTCGATCGGGTCGTAGGGCACCGGTGCGAACACGGCCCAGCCCTCGCCGGCGGCGCGCAGGGCCGCCACCCGGCTGCGGTAGTCGCTCTTGTCCAGGGGCGCGTTATGGCTGACGAAGGGCACCGCCCAGGCCAGGGCCAGGAGGGCGCCGCTGAGGCCGAGGAGACGCCGCCGGCGCGGCCGGGCCAGGCCGGCGAGACGCAGCAGGCCGGCCAGGGGCAGCCCGAGCACCAGGGCGGTCAGGCTCCAGCACAGAGTCAGGTCGAAGAGGCGGTCGAGGACGAGTTCCTGGCCGGTCGGCGGCCGGAAGAGGCCATGCAGCGCGGGCGAACTCCAGCGGCCCTGCTCGACCAGGAGGAGCGGCTTGTCGTTGGCCAGGAGCGGGGCGGCGATGGCGCCGAGGAAGAGGAGCACGACCAGGCCGAGGCCGAGGACCGCCAGGCGGTCCTGGCAGAACTGGTCCCAGACCACAGACCACTGGCTGCGGCCGAGCGGCCGGGCGGCCTCAGTCGTAGTGGATGCGTGGGTCGACGAGGGCATAGCATAGATCCGAGAGCAGGATGCCGACGAGGGTCAGGAAGGACCCCATGGTGAAAATCGCCATCATCAGGGGATAGTCGCGGCTGCCGAGGGCCTGGATGGCCAGGGAGCCCATGCCCTCGATGCTGAAGATGTACTCGACGATGACGCTGCCGGCGACCAGCCCGGGGAGCAGCCCGGCGAAGAGGGTGATCAGGGGGATGAGGCCGTTGCGCAGGGCATGCACCAGGATGACGCGGGCCTCGCTGACGCCCTTGGCCCGGGCCGTGCGGATGTAGTCCTGGCTGATGACCTCGAGGAGCCCGGCGCGGGCATAGCGCGACAGGCCGGCCAGGCCGCCGTAGCTCAGGCAGATCACCGGCAGGACGTAGTGCCGCGCCCGCAGCCCGAGGATCTCCCAGGTCGAACGCCCCCAGGTCGCGGCCGCCGGGGGCTCCAGGCCGGTCACCGGAAAGAGGTCCAGGAAGCGGTCGCTGGCAAAGAAGAGCAGGAGGAGCAGCCCGACCCAGAACGACGGCAGCGAGTAGAGCAGGAAGAGCCCCAGGCTCAGGAGGCGCTCGGTCCAGTGCTGGCGCCGCACCGCCGAGTAGATCCCGATCGGCACCGCCAGGAGGTACACCACCAGGAGCGACCAGAGATTCAGCCGCAGCGTCACCGGCAGGCGCTCCAGGATGATCCGCGTCACCGGGGCGCCGCGGTCGTAGACAATCGAGGTGCCGAAATCCAGACGCGTCACCACGCCCTTCAGCCAGTGCGCATAGCCGACCGCTATCGGCTTGTCGAGGTGGTACTTCTGACGCAGCATCTCCTCGATGCGGCTGCGGTCGCGGTCCTGCGAGCGCAGGCCCTGGTCGGCCCCGGCGCCGACAAGCTGCGAGCGCACCGGATCGCCCGGCGCCAGGCGCATCATCGCGTACGAGGTCATGGTGATCGCCAGGAGGGTGATCAGCATGAACGCCAGTCGTCTGATGATGTAGTCACGCACGTGGCCGTCCTCAGGCGCCGCCCGGCGGTCAGTCCAGAACCGATTGCTCGGCCGCCGGCACCCAGAAGCTGTTCAGGTCCGTACCCAGGGGATAGACCCGGACATTGCGATAGCGCCGGTGGATGGCGCTGAGGCTGTACGGGCTGACCAGGAAGGTATAGGGCTGCTCCGTGTGGACGATGCCATGGAAGCGCCGGTAGAGGGCATTGCGCCGGTCGGCATCGAACTCACGCCGGGCCGTCTCGATGAGGGCATCGGCCTCGGCATTCTCGAAGCCGCAGTGGTTCGAGCTCTTCGTCTTGCGGGCCTCGGACGAGTGCCAGAGCTGGTACGGGTCCTGCTCGTAGGACAGACTCCAGCCCAGGCCGCAGGCGTCGAAGTTCCACTCGTTCAGGCGCTCGGTGTAGACGTTCCACTCCATCTCCAGGATGTTCATGATGACGCCGACCTTGGCCATGTCCTCCTTCATGATCGGCGCGATGCGGCTGTAGTACGGATGGTTGCTGATCAGCAGGAAGGTGAACTCCAGGCGCTGGCCGTCCTTGTCGAGGATGTTGTCGCCGTTGCTGTCCTGCCAGCCGGCCTCGGCCAGGAGCTGGCGGGCGCGCGCGGGGTCGAAGGGGTACGGCTCCAGGCTGCTGTCATAGCCGGGGCTGTCGATGAAGAACGGCCCCGTGACCAGCCGGCCCAGGCCGCGGTAGACGTCGCGCAGGATGCGCTCGCGGTCGGTCAGCAGCGTCATCGCCTGACGGACTCGGCGGTCGGCAAACAGCGGGCGACGCAGATTCCAGCCGATGTAGAAGTACACCCGGCGCGTCTCCTGCATCTTCTCAAAGCGCTCGGCGAAGAGGGCATCGCCGGTCTGGTCGGTCCACTGGTCCGTGGTCAGGCCGGTGCGGTCCACCTCGCCCTTGCGCAGAGCCTGCAGGGCCGCATTCGGCTCCTTGATCATGCGGAAGCGGACACGCTTGAGGTGGGGCTTGAGCCCGTAGTAGTCCTCGTTGCGCCGGAACACCACCTCGTTGCCCTTCTCCCAGCGGTCGAAGATCCAGGGGCCGCAGCCGACGATCATGCGGTTGCGCTGGTCGTTCTCGTTGAAGTCGTCCGGCCGCGCGGGATCGAAGTCGTAGAAGTGCCGGGGCAGCGGGGAGAGACTCAGGGTCATGCTCTCGCTCAGGAAGTACGGCTCGCGCCAGATCACCCGGAAGGTGTGGTCGTCGATCACCTCGATGCGGTCCAGGTCGCTGAAGTAGTTGCGCACCGGCTCACAGTGGATGCCGGGGTTGCGGATCACATCGACATAGAAGGCAAAGTCGTGCGCCGTCACCGGCACCCGCGTGAAGGCCCGCCCGGTGCTCGGGTCGGTGACGTCGTGCCAGGTGACACCGCGGCGCAGGTGGATGGTGTACGTCAGCCGGTCGGGACTGATCTCCCAGCTCTCCGCCAGGAGCGGCTCCCAGCGGCTCGGGTTCTTCATGTTGCGCGCCGCCAGGGCGTCGTAGGCCATCTCCCAGTACGATGAGGCCATGGCGTCGTTGTTGATCACGGCGTTGAGGTTGGCCGCCTCGGAGCCGACCCGGATGCTGATGCCGCCGCCGTCAACCGCCGCCGGATCACGCAGATCGGCGTTCGCCAGCGCCGAGCGCAGGGCCTGGCCCCGACCCACCGGAACGGCGCCGCTCAGCGCGCCGCCCTCGACCAGCAGACGCAGACGCTCGATCTCGGAACGCAATGACTGAACCTCGCGGACCGTGCTCTCGGTCCGCGAGCGCATCACATCCGTCGCCGTGATCAGCAGGTAGAAGCCCAGCGCCGCTACCAGCGTCAGGATCGTCAGGAGAACCGTCGTCGCACTCGAACGCGCTGCCATGGACACACTCCTGTCCCGCCGCGCCATCGAACCGTGGGCCGCGCCGGCAAGGCCCCAATCTACCCGCCGCCGCCCACAGTCTCAAGGAACCCTCGCCACCGCACCGCAACCTGCGCCGGCCCGCGGTCGAGCAGGCCATCCGTGAGGCCGGCTTCGAGACCGGCGCCTGACGTCCGCGCCGCTCCCGCGGACGCCCAGCCGGGGCGTCCACGGGGGGTCCCGCCGCCGGCGACGGAGCCGATCGCACGAAACACCAATCTCTTACGACGCCACTGGGAAACTGGCGCGCGGCGGGTGTATGGTGTGCAAAGGCCACGGAAAGAGGCCGCGGAACGCCAGACGGGCCGCAGGCCGCCGCCAGTCATCCACAGCATCACAGCGCCGAGTGCACAGGGAGGTGTGGTATGCAGACGGGACGTCGCCGGTTCACCCTCATTGAGTTGCTCGTGGTGATCGCCATCATTGCCATCCTGGCGGCGATGCTCCTGCCGGCCCTGGCACAGGCCCGTGAGAAGGCCCGCAGCATCACCTGCACCAACAACCTCAAACAGCTCGGCCTCGCCTTTGAGCTCTATCGCAGCGACCACGACCAGGTCTACCCCATGATCCTCGCCCTCAATCAGGGCGGCCAGTACTGGGACCAGTTCATCGCACCCTACGTCGGCGGCGACATCACCTCGGAGTGCTTCTTCTGCCCGACCACCACCAACATCACCTTCACCAACTACCCCGGTGTCAACGCCGCCGGGGTGCGCCGGCGCTTCCACTACGGCATGACCTGCGGGTGGCTCAGGGCCACCCGCAAGAAGAACGCCACCGACGCGCAGTGCATCGGCCTGCCGGTCAATGGCACCGGCATCGAGAAGCCGTCGATCGCGGTGCTGCTCTGCGACGCCAGCGGCTACCGCCAGTTGGC
>JAGVUW010000858.1 GCA_019136035.1 Verrucomicrobiota bacterium
GGGGCCTTCTGCGGCCTTGGCGACTGGCGCCCGAGCAAGGGGCTCAAGGCCCCCGGCCCGTTCGGCCGCTTCGAGGCGCACATCACCATCGCGTAGGAGTCCACCATGTCGTGCCCCTGGACAAAACCCATCCCATCCGCCCAGGGGCACGATTTTGGGCATGGCTCGGCGCGGCACGGCGGGGCACGGCCGGGCCTGGCCGGGCACGGCAGGGCATGGCCGGGCAGGGCGGGGCACGGCCGGGCAAGGCATGGAACGAGGCGGGGCGCGGCTGGACGGGGCTTGGCAAGGCGCGGCTCGGCGAGGCTCGGCAAGGCGGGGCAGGGCTCGGCGCGGCCTGGCAAGGCATGGAACGCGGCCGGGCTGGGCGTGGCGCGGCCGGGCGCGGCTCGGCGAGGCTCGGCAAGGCGGGGCAGGGCTCGGCGTGGCCTGGCAAGGCAAGGCATGGAACGAGGCGCGGCATGGCCCGGCTAGGCGCGGCTCGGCCGGGCAAGGCTGGGCCTGGCAAGGCGTGGAACGCGGCAAGGCGTGGCCGGGCTAGGCAGGGCTCGGCAAGGCCAGGCCCGGCTCGGCGCGGCGTGGCATGGACCATGGACGCAGACGGCGGACGTCGGCCTGCGTGAGTCGGTCAACCGAGGCAAGGAGGAACGGACCGTGACGACCCAAGCACAGAAACCGATGGACCCGCCGTACTCTACGGCTCCGGAAGTGGACAATCTCGCGGAACTTCTCGACTACACCGAAGGACGGATCATCACGCACGCCGAGATTGCCGCGCACATCGGCGCCGAGTACGACACCCAGCGGTACTGGACCGTGGTCACCGCCTGGAAGCGACGCATGCTCAACGACCACAACATCGTGGTCGCTAACATCCCCAAGACCGGCTACCAGGTTTTGCAGCCAGGCCAGCGGGTCACCGCCGGAGCCAACCTCCGCCACCAGGCCGTGCGCCGCGCCCGCCTCGGCCAGCGCATCATCCGGGGTACCGACATCGCCCGGCTCACCGCCGAACAGCGCGCCGCATGGGACCATGAGGCCAAGGTCGGCGCCGCAGTCATCGCCATCGGCCGGGCCTCCATGCGGCAGATCGGCGAAGCCCAGAAGCTCGCCGCCCTGGCCGAGAAGGGCACCGCCCAAGAGGAGGCCTCCAAGTGAACCTCGACCACCTCAGCTACAGCCAGTGGCGCGCCTGGGCGTCATGCCCAGCCGCCGCGTGGGCGCAGTACGTCGGCGGGCTCTACCGCCCCGGCACGACCGAAGCCATGTCCCTAGGCGCGCTCACCGAGTCGGCCATGACGGCGACCGGCGAACCGGCGGACATCATCGCATCTCTGGAGCCTGACCACCGGGAGTTTCTCGTCACGAAGAAGGGCGAGCCCACCACCGCCGCCGTCCGCGCCGTCGAGTGGGGCCGCGCCACCGCCAAGCTCCCCTACGTGCGCGCCGCCATGGACGGAGCGACCCTCCAGGCCTCGCTCGACTGCGTCCTTGGCGGCGTGGTCTGGCGCTGCCGCCTGGACATCTGGGACTCCAAGAGCGGCCTGGTCTGGGACATCAAGACCACGGCCGATCCGCTCGCCGAGGAATGGGTGCCGCGCCTCGGCTGCCGTGGCAACTTCATCGCCGCACGCGGCTACGGCTACCAGCTCGCCCTGTACCAGCATGCTGTCGAGCAGGAGACCGGGGAGAAACCCGACGTCGGAATCCTGGCCATCGGCAAGCACAAGACCCGCGACGGTGAGGCGATCCCCGACGTGTGGTTCTTCGCCTGGCAGGACATCGCCCAGCTCGACGGCTACCGCGAGGCACTCGCCGCCTCATGCCAGCACCCATGGACCTGCGAACTCGGGGCGACCGTGCGGCCGATTCCCGAGCTCTACGCGATGACCGACGGGGCCGATCTGCCCCGCTGCGAGTCGTGCGACTGGTGCATCGCCAGCCGCACCGAGCCCATCCGGGCGTACAGCGATCCCGAGAGAAGGAGACAGTGACCATGTCCGAAGAGCTCCAAGCCTACACCGCCGCCCCCGTGCCCGCCGTACGTGACCTCGACCTGTTCGACGAAAACGTGTGCAACCGCGCCATCGCCCTCGCCCAGCAGCTCTCGACCGCCACCGGGTTCGTCCCGCGGCACCTCCTCGGCAACCCCGGGGCCTGCCTCGGAGTGGTGTCCCTCGCGTCGGCCTGGAGGGTCAATCCGTTCCTCCTCGCGTCGAGCTCCGCCGATGTGCATGGCAAGCTTGTGTGGGAGGCCAAGGCGATCCAAGCCGGCATCGAGCGATCGGGAGCCGTGATTGGCCGCTTGAGCTACAAGTACATTGGCGACTGGTCCAAGGTCCGCGGCAAGTTCACCATGCGGGCCAGCGCCTCGGCCAAGGGCGAGGACGGCGCGCCCAAGCAGTACGCTGTGCCTGCCTGGACGCAGGCCGACGAAGAGGGTCTGGCCATCGAGGTCACCGGCACCCCGGCCGGGGAGAGCCAGCCGGTCACCACGACAACGTACCTCAAGGCCTGCCACCCGCGCAACTCGACCCTCTGGGCAACAGACCCGGAGACACAGTGCCGCTACCGCGCCACGCGCAACTGGGGCCGCCTGGTAGTCCCGGGCGTGATGCTGGGCGCGACAGCCATGGACGAGTACGAGCCCCAGGCCGAGCGTGACATCACCGGTCAGGTGACCGTGGCCCCGGCGCCGGGCGCCGCCGAGCGCCTGACCCGGAAGAAGGCTGACGCCGAGGCCGCGCTGAAGGCCGAGCCGGTTGCCGACGCGCCCAAGGGCGAACGGGCAACGCCGGTCACGATGACGAGCGTGCTCGCCGCCATCGACGCGACCAAGGTTCCGCGTGGCGTGATCGTGCGCTACCTCCAGGCTCAGGGCAAGCTCGCGGCCGGGCAGGGGCTCGACAACCTCATCCACGACCAGGCACTGATGCGCGCAATCTACGAGCGACCCGCCGATCTCGCCGCCAGCGTCAAGGCCTGGGCCGACGAACAGGCCGCCAAGGAGGGAGAGGGCAAGTGATGACCGGACGCCTCGCGCTTTTCCGCAACGACAAAGGCGACAACCCGAAGCGGCCCGACTACCGGGGACTCGGGGAGATCACCGTGGACGGGCGCGAGGTGCCTGTCCGGCTTTCGGGGTGGATCAGGAAGGACAAGAAAGGCGATGCGTACATCTCGATGGCCCTTGAACTTGACGAGCGCCAGACCAAGCCGGCGGAGGCCGCCAGGCCACCGGTAGAGCAGGTGCAGCCGGGTGGCGACGAGGTGCCGTTCTGAGGTAGGTGGCATGGCCCGGCTAGGCGTGGCAAGGCATGGCGGGGCAGGTGCTTGGCATGGAACGCGGCTAGGCAAGGCCGGGCCGGGCAGGGCTTGAGCTTGGCATGGACCATGGACGCAGACGGCGGGTGCCGGCCTGCGTGAGGCGGTCAACTGAGGCAAGGAGGATAGGACAGTGACGACGCAGAACAAGGTCGAACGGTACAACTGGCTCCCGATCGCAGACGGACCGCAGTTGAAGACCATCCCAGTGAGCAGACTGAAGGTTGACCACTCGTACCAGCGTTCGGAAGTGTTCGAGCAGGCGGTCTTGGAGATCGCCCGCAACTTCGACTGGGCGAAGTTCGGTGCCATCAGTGTCGTGGACCGCAATGGCGAGCTCTATGTCACCGATGGTCAGCAGAGACTGGCAGCCGTCCTTCGCCGTGGCGACGTGGACCGTGTTCCGTGTGTGGTCACACGGTCAATCGGAATCAGCCATGAGGCGGAAGTCTTCATCGGCATCAACACGAACCGGAAGGTGGTGAACTCCTACGATAAGTACCGCGCCGGTCTGACTGCTGGGAATCTAATCTACGTCATGGCAGAGCAGATCGTTGCCAGCCGCGGCCTGCGAGTACATCCAGAAACCACCCCGAAGCACGTTGCCTTTCCAACCCTGCTACTCCGAACCGTGCGCCAGAACCCGGAAGAATGTGCCCGGTGCATCGACCTTCAGCGCGAAGCGATAGGGCCAAATGAGGCCCTGCACAACTACGTCCACAAGGGGCTTTTCTACATCGCCACAAACCAGAAGACCGGCGATATCCACACACACGGACAGACCCTGTTTCGCCAAGGCGGACTGCCGATGATGCTCAACGCAATACGAGGCGCGGCCATCGAGATCGGCAACGCCAGCGTCTCGGAACGCATCTGTGCCGTGGGCATCCTGCAGGTTGTCAACAAGTCTCGCAAGCGCAGCAAGGTGACATTATGAACCTCGCAGAATGCCCAATCCGCGACCTGGTGACGGCGGAACCGTTCGTCTCGCTCTTCCCGCACTCGGAGAAGATGGCATCGGCCATCGCCGACGCGATGAGGGACTCGGGCTATGACCCGGCGTTCCCCATCATCTCCTGGAACGGGGTGGTTGTCGACGGTCACACCCGCCTGGCCGCCGCCAGGGCCGCGAAGCTCCGCACGGTGTTCTACGTGGCCAGGCAGTTCCGAGACGAAGCCGAGGCACTCGAGTACGCTATCCGTTGCCAGACCAACCGGCGCAACCTGACCGATGCGGAGATACTCCGGTGCGTGCAGGAGTTGGACAAGCGGAAGGCCGTTGGAAGGCCAGCGCAACATGAAATGCCGCAAGGTTGCGGCATTACTGGCAGAACAGCCGAGACCACCGCCGCCACGCTCGGC
>JAGVUW010000458.1 GCA_019136035.1 Verrucomicrobiota bacterium
AGCACGGCCTGAAGGTCCTCGAGGACTGCGCCCAGAGCTGGATGGCCGAGTGGGACCACCGCCTGGTCGGCACCTTCGGCGACATCGGCATCTACTCGGCCAACGAGTCGAAGCACATCAGCGCCGGCGAGGGCGGTGTGATCCTGACCAACGACGAGGACCTGGGCCGCTATGCCGACCTCTTCGTGGACAAGAGCTACAACCGCACCGGCAACGGCCCGGTGGAGCCGGTGATGCCGGCATTGAACTACCGCATGAGCGAGCTGAACGCGGTCATCGCCATGGAGCAGATCAACAAGGTTCGCGCCGTGGCTGACCGTCGCCATGAGCTGGGCGAGCGTCTGGCGGCGGGGATTGCCGGCCTGCCGGGCGTCAGCCTGCTGCGGCCGCCGTCGCACGGCAAGAGCACCTACTGGGGCGCCGTGCTCTTCATTGAGCCGAGCCTGGCCGGCGTCGATGGCACCGGCTTCAGCAAGGCCCTCGCGGCCGAGGGCATCAGCGCCGGCCAGCCGGTGCAGGGCTTCGTCCTGCAGTGGCCGCTGTTCAAGACCCTGAACGAGAACCCGAAGGCCTTCCGGACCTACATCGCCCCGGGCCTCACCCCGGGCCGCTTCGACGTCGCCCAGTGCCCGAATGCCCAGGCGCAGCGCACGCGGGCCATCCGCCTGCACCTGGACAACTTCTGCACCGACCAGGACGTCGAGGAGACGATCCAGGCGGTGCGCAAGGTCGCGGCGCACTACGCCACCCAGCGCTAGGCCGGGATCGTCTGCGACGCTCACCCCGTCGCCCGTAACCGACGTGCGCCGCAGGGCCCTGCGGCGCACGTTTCGTCGTTTGTAGGGGCGATCGCGGTGTGGTGCTATCGACGCCGCTGCGGCTCGTGGACGCGTTCGCGTCTGTGGACACTCGCGCTCCAGCCCAGGCGGCGCGGTGCTGTCGGCGCCGTGGCGGTTCGACTTTGCGGGTCGCGGCAGTACGGTCCAGGCGCGGCGCGACGGGGGCCTCAGAGAGGCCGGACTGCGCCGGTCAGCGATGACGCCGGCCGTGCCGGCGGCGGGAGAGCACCATGGCGAGCAATGGCTTCATTGACGACCTCATGCGTCCGACCGCGTACCACCTCGACCCCGCCGGCGGCTGTCCGGCCGGGTCGACCGACGGCTGCCTGCGTGGCGGTGTCGTCCTCGACGTCGACTGGCCGGGGGCTCTGGAGAGCGTCGAGACCGCCTGGTCGTCGCTGCGGCGGGTCCTGTCAGCGAAGGGTGTCGTCGAGGCGGCCGGCGGCTACCCGATCCGGGTGTGCCGCGAGGCGTCCTATGGCCGTGAGGAGTACAGCGTCAGCATCGATCCGACGGGGGCGGCCCTGCGGGCCGCCGACGCCGACGGCCTGCGTCGCGCCATCTACTTCCTCGAGGACAGGCTCTGCGAAGCCCGCGGGCCGTCGGCCACGGCCGGCACCTGGCGTCGGCGGCCGTTTGTGAAGCACCGCATCTCGCGCTGCTTCTTCGGTCCGACGTACCGTCCGCCGAAGCACATCGACGAGTTGTCCGACGACATCGACTACTACCCCGAGGCGTACCTCGACAAGCTGGCGCACGAGGGCGTCAACGGGCTCTGGCTGACGATGTACTTCCGCGATCTGCCCTCGTCGCTGTTCCCCGCCTTCGGCGCCGGCAGCGCCCGGCGTTTCAGCAAGCTCCGCCAGACCGTGGCGCGCTGTGCCCGCTACGGCATCCGCATCTACGTCTTCTTCAGTGAGCCGAAGGGCTTCGGCAAGGCGCACCACACGATCGACAAGGGCGCCGTGGCGCCGCATCCGGAGGTGGCCCAGCCCCAGGACGGCCTCTACGGGAGCTTCTGCACCTCGACGGTGGCCGGGCGGCAGTACCTCGAGGAGTCGCTGACGACCCTGTTCCGTGAGGTCCCCGACCTCGGCGGCGTGATCAACATCATGCTCGGCGAGGACAACGGCTCGTGCGTGGCGCACGGCGTGCTGTCGGGGGGGCGCTGTGTCTGTCCGCGCTGTGCGGCGCGTCCGGCCGGCGAGATCTACCGCGAGCTGGGCGAGGTCATGGGCGGCGCCATCCACCGCGTCAGCCCCGATGCCGAGTTCATCGGCTGGTTCTACGCGCCGGGCTCACGCGATGGCAGCCCGCTGGCCGCGCGCCTGGCGGCGGCGATGGCGCGCTGGCCCGACGACTGCGGCGTCATGGTCAACTTCGAGTCCGGCGCCCGCGCCGACCAGCTCGGCAAGCCGCGTACCGCCTTCGACTACTCGCTCGCCTTCCTCGGGCCGTCGGAGCTTTTCCGGCAGGTGGCCGGGACCTGCCGGCGCGTGGCGGCGAAGCTCCAGGTCGGCTGTTCGCACGAGAATGCGACGGTGCCCTTCATACCGGTCCCCGGCAACCTCTACGAGAAGTACCGTGCCATGCACGACCTCGGCGTCTACGCCGCCATGCAGTGCTGGTACTTCGGCAACTACCCGGGGCTGATGAACCGCGCTGCTGGGGAGCTGTCCTTCGAGCCGTTCCCGGAGACGGAGGAGGCCTTCCTGACGGCCCTGGCGCGGCCGGTCTGGCGTGAGCATGCCTCCCGGGAGGTGCGTGCCTGGCAGTGCTTCGCGGCCGGCTATCGGCAGTTCCCGACGAACCTGGCCTTCGAGTGGTACGGCCCGCTGCACGACTCGATTGCCTGGCCGCTGCACCTGGTGCCGGTCGACGCGCCGATCGCGCCGAGCTGGATCTTCGGGGCCTTCCCGACTGTCAGCGGCGACCGCATCGGCGAGTGCCTGAACTACCAGCACACTCTCGACGAGGCGATCTCCCTGTGTCAGGCGATGGCGGCGCGCTGGCAGGAGGGCGTCGAGCTGATGGCGCCGCTGCGGCAGGCCTTTGCGCACGACCCGGCGCGTCTGGCCGACATCGACCTGGCCGAGGCCATCGGGCTGCAGATGCACAGCACCTGCAACCTGCTCAGATTCTACAGCCTGCGCGAGGCGATGTTCTACGAGCAGCGCGATCACCTCGCGGCTCTGCGGGCGATCGTCGTGGCCGAGATGGCGAACGTGCGTGCCATGGCGGCCCTGTGCGAGCGCGACCCGCGTCTGGGGTACCACTCCGAGGCCGAGGGCTACCGCTTCGACGTCGCGCGTCTGAACGCCCGCCTGGCGCAGCTCGAGCGCCTCCTCGCCGAGGAGTTCGCCGGCTTCCGTCTCGAGGCGGCCTTCTGCGATGCCTACACCGGTCGTCGGCCGGCCGGTCCGTCGGCGCGGTGCGGCTATGGCGCGCCGTCGGCGGCCCCGGCGCCGATCGGCGCCGCCGGCCTGGCGTGGAACAGCCACTACGACGACACCGCGCTGGTCTTCCATGTCCACGGCGCTGCCGGTCGCGGCTTCGGCATCGAGATCGAGCCGTGCCGGATGTGGTCGGCCATCCAGATCCGCGTCGACGCGGCGGGGGCGTGCTACGTCCCGGATGTGTTCTTCCGCGAGACGCCCGTCATCACCTCCACGCTGGACGCCGACGGCGTGCGGCATGTGGCCGTGCCCATGGCGCTCTTCGACGGCTACCGCCGGCCGGGCTTCCCGATGCGCGTCAATCTCTGGAGCGGGGCGGATGCCTGGGTCGAACGCCGCGGCCTGCCGGCACGCCTGATGCATAGCGACTTCAACCCGGCCTGCGTGGGGTGGCTCGTGCTCGAGCCGCCGCCGGCGCGCTGAAGGCACCCCTGGCACCGTGAGTAGGTCCACGGCGCCGTCCGTGGACCTGGTTCACCGGCGGCGCGGTGAACCTACTTGCCTCGGGCGTTCAGGTTGCTTCCCGCGGAACGCCCATGGCGACCCCGAAGGGATATCGACGGCAGAGCCGTGGGTCTCCCGTATGTCGGAGATTGCGGAACTGGCAGGTATCGGCCAGTGACGGACGATCCGTCAGGGCGCCGGGAGCTCGAGCGGCAGCGCGATCGTCTCGTCGCTCGAGGGGTCCACGAGCCGGCAGGCCTGCAGGCCCGCGGCGGACCACTCCAGGTGGACTTCGGCGTCGCGGTAGCCGTAGAAGGCCTCCAGGCCCGGCAGGCGTCGCGCCGTCGAACGGACGACGGCATGGTCGCCGTCCCAGGTCACGGTCGGCTGCAGGGCTGCCTCGCGCCAGGCAGCAGGGCTGATCCTGGCCACGGCCAGGCGTGTCGGTGCGGCCCACCCGAGGCTGTCCCGCGTGCCCTCGACGACCGGCCGCAGGGCCGGCTCCGCCCACACGCCGGCGCTGCCCAGGGTCCACCACGCCGACGGCGCTGCCGACAGGCCCGCGGCGGGCGAGACTGCCGTACCGCCTGCGTCGCGCCAGGTGGCGATGCGGAGGACGCGGTTGTCACGGCGGTACGCCTCCGGCACGACCGCGGGCGGCATCGTGCGCGGCGCGTCCGCGGCGAGGATGATGAAGGCCGTCAGGCCGTCAGTGATCAGGAGGCGGTGCAGGTCGCCGTGGACGTCATGGTGGAGCGCCAGGTTGGCGGTGCGCAGGCGTTGCGACCGCGGCGGCGTGTCGGCGGGTGCCGGGAGGCGCAGGATGGCGTCAGCGACGGCGAGGACACTCAGACGGCCCGCCTCGAGGGTGCCCATAACCTGACCCAGGCCCCACGCCGCACCGCCGGAGGCGGCGGCGTCGGCCGTGACGCCGCCCGCCGGC
>JAGVUW010000396.1 GCA_019136035.1 Verrucomicrobiota bacterium
GGCGGTGGCGGCGGTGGCGGCCGTGGCGGCGATCGGCGCGGCGGACCCCCGCGCGGCGGTCGCGGCGGCGGACCGCGCGGCAGCAGCAGCCGCCCGCGACGACCCGCCGCACCCGGACGCTGATGCCAGACCCGCAGGCATTGCCCTACGAGGAGATAGCGCCATGACTGTCCGCATCATGCCCTGCCTGGACATGCGCCAGGGCCGCGTCGTCAAGGGTGTCCACTTCGTCGATATCAAGGACGCCGGCGACCCGGTCGACTGCGCCCGCGCCTACTGCGAGGCCGGCGCCGATGAGCTGGCCATGCTCGATATCACCGCCACCGTCGAGGGCCGCGCCACGCTCCTGGACGTGGTGCGGCGGGTGGCCGCGGTGGTGACGGTGCCCTTCACCGTCGGCGGCGGCATCTCCGACGTCCGCTCCGCCGCGGCGGTCCTCGACGCCGGCGCCACCAAGGTCAGCACCAGCAGCGCCGCCTTCCGCCGCCCGGAGGTCATCGCCGAGATGGTCCGCGAGTTCGGCGCCGAGCGCGTCACCGTCGCCATCGACGCCGACGCCAACCCCGCCCTGCCCTCGGGCTACGAGGTCTACATCGATGGCGGCCGCACCGCCACCGGCCGCGATGCCGTCGCCTGGGCCCGCGAGGTCCGCGGCTATGGCATCACCACCATCCTCCCCACCAGCAAAGCCACCGACGGCGCCCGCACCGGCTACGACCTGCCCCTCATCCGCCGCATCCGCGAGGCTACCGGCGCCACCGTCGTCGCCTCCGGCGGCGCCGGCACCCTCCAGCACTTCCACGAGGCCGCCCTCGCCGGCGCCGGCGTCCTCCTCGCCGCCTCGGTCTTCCACTTCGGCACCATCGCCATACCCGACCTCAAGGCCTACCTCCGCGCCCGGGGCGTCGAGGTGGCCTGAACCGCCGCCACGGCAAACAACAACGGCCGGCCAGCACCCGCGGGCGCTGGCCGGCCGTAGCGTCTCAGAATGCCTCGTCGGCGATCAGACGTACTCGACGGTCGCCGGCGGCTTCGGGGTCAGGTCATAGAGGCAGCGGTTCACCCCCGGCAGTGACGTGATGCGCTGGCAGATCCGCTCCAGCTTCGCCCAGTCGAGGCGAGTCACCGTGGCCTCGCGCGCGTCGAGGCTCTCGATGCAGCGCACCACGATGATCTGCCCATACTCGCGACGGCCATCACGGATGCCCGTGGCACAGTCGTTCAGCAGCACCGCCAGGTACTGGAAGGCGCCGCTGTCGGCGAGTTCCTCCTCCACGATCGCGGTGGCGGCACGGACCGTGTTCAGACGCGCCTGCGTCACCTCGCCGACAATCCGCGTCGCCAGCGCCGGTCCCGGGAACGGAATGCGCTCGGCAATCGCCTTCGGCAGACCCAGCAGACGCGACACCGCCCGCACCCCGTCCTTGCGCAACGTCTTCAGCGGCTCCACGACCTGATACCCATACTCCTTCTGCGGATCAATCCCGAGCTGCGCCAGAATGTTGTGCTGACGCTTGATCCCGGCCACCGTCTCCTCGATGTCGGTGAGGATGGTGCCATGCAGGAGAAAACGCGCCCCCGACTCGCGCACGATCCGCCCGAAGACCTTCGAGTAGAAGGTGTTCGTGATCGCCTGACGCTTCCACTCCGGATCGGTCAGACCCTTCAGGGCCCCCAGGAACTCGCTGCGGGCATCGACCAGCTCCACCGGTATGCCCATCTCGGCAAAACGCTCGACGACCCACTGCGGCTCGCCCTCGCGCATCAGGGCATTGTCAATCAGCACCGTCTTCAACTGCGACCCCAGAGCCCGATGCCCCAGCGCTGTGACGACCGAGCTGTCAACCCCGCCGCTGAGGGCGTTGATGGCAATGGCGTCGCCGACCGTGGCACGCAATTCCTTGACCTGCTGCTCAATGAAGGCGTTGTAGTCCATCGATCCAGATTCCTTGCTGACCGTGCCGACCCACCCGACCGCGGAGGACGGCGTTCCCAGCCGGCCAGAAGACGCGCCGCCCGTGCCCCGGCCCCCGTCAGACCAGCACCGCCGCGCCTTCCCCGACATCCATTAATAACGGGGTGTCACCGTACCACGCCATGCCCCCCCCCGCAACCGCTCGCAAAAGCCCCCACCCGGAGCGCCGAGCGTCGGCTCGGCTCCCCTGCCGACCCGACGGTCGGCGCTCCCGGCGGCGGCCCTCAGGCCATGCCGCCGAGGGTGTCGTTGCGGTCCGGGAGAGGGGCACTCTCCGACTCGCCCGGCTGCAGACTGCCGAGGTCCCAGGGACCGATGGCCCAGCGCACCAGGCGCAGGGTCGGCAGCCCGACCGCGGCGGTCATGCGGCGGACCTGGCGATTGCGGCCCTCGCTGAGGGTGACGGAGAGCCAGGTGGTGGGGATGCGCAGGCGCACCCGTATGGGCGGGTCGCGCGGCCAGAGCGGCGGCGGCGTGATCACCGCCACGCTGGCGGGCCGGGTCAGCCCGTCCTTCAGGCGCACCCCGCGCGCCAGGCGCTCCAGGGCCTCCGGGGCCGGCTCGCCTTCGACCTGCACCCAGTAGGTCTTCGGCAGCTTCTGCGAGGGGTCGGCGATGCGGTGCTGGAGCCAGCCGGCGTCGGTGAGGAGCACGAGGCCCTCGCTGTCGCGGTCGAGCCGGCCGGCCGGGTAGACCCGCGGCACGCGGATGTAGTCGGCCAGGGTGCGCCGGCCCTGCTCATCCTGGAACTGGCAGAGGACGTCGTAGGGCTTATTGAAGAGGATCAGCTTGGGCATGGTAGCGGCCTCCCTGCCGTGTGGGCCGTCGTGTCGTCGGGCTGCGCCTACCATAGCGCCCGGGGACGCGTGACGCACCCCCGACGCCGGGGGGCTGTTTCAGGCCGCCGCGACCGCCTTCGCCGCCACCTATGGGCCCTGCCCAAAGACACCGCCGCGGCCGCCCTGCGCGACGCCTTCCAGGCCTGAACGCGGCCAGGCCGGGGGCCTGTCCTTCGCCAGCTCCCGGAAAGGGACACAAGCGACAGCAAGGGACTCCAGGATAGGGTCGCCGCCGGCCGGCGCCGCCGGTGTCTCCCGACCACGCCAGCGTTGAGCGTTCGGCGTTCCCCTCCTCCGCTGTTGGGCGTTCAGCGTTGGGCGTTCAGCGTTGGGCGTTGAGCGTTCGGCGTTCCCCCCCTCCGCCGTTGGGCGTTCAGCGTTGGGCGTTGAGCGTTCGGCGTTCCCTCCCCCGGTGTCCCCGGTGTCCCCGGTGTCCCCGGTGTCCCCGGTGTCCCCGGTGTCCCCGGTGTCCCCGAGTTGCGCAAAGTGCAGGGGCGGGCTGGCATAGCATCGGGCGCCGCGGTATGGTCACCGTGTCCGGGTTCGGCGCAGCGCCGCCCGCAGACGCTGGCCGGCCCCCATGGCATGAGACGGCACTGCTTGGGAAAGGTGACACGCATGAGACCGCGCACGAAGGCCTTCACGCTGATTGAGCTGCTGGTGGTCATCGCGATCATCGCCATCCTGGCCGCGATGCTCCTGCCGGCCCTGTCGCGAGCCCGCGAGTCGGCCCGCAAGGCGTCCTGCATGTCGAACACCAAGCAGCTCGGCCTCGGCATCCTCATGTATGCCGACGCCAATGACGAGTTCCTCCCCGAGACCCTCCGAGCCGACATGCTGGTCAGCATCTTCGATTACCTGGATCCGTACGTCAATGACGTGAACGTCTTCCGCTGCCCCTCGAGCACCAACTCTAACCGCAAGACCTGGAACTACGGCTTCAGCCAGCCGGTCCTCGGCTACCGCGGCAGCCGTTTCGGCTTTACCGTCGGCTCGCTGACCTGTCCTGACGGGAAGTCGCCGCTGAAGCTGGCGCAGATCGGCAAGACCACCGAGCGCCTCGGCTTCACCGACACGGTCGCCGACTACTACATCGGGCCGCGCTTCTGGAACAACACTGCCGGCCCCGGCCCGGGCGGGTCCTACTACTGCGTCGACTGCCGCCATGGCGGCGGCGCCAACGGCTGGTTCTTCGACGGCCACTCCGAGTGGCTCCGCGGCATCTCGCCGCTCGGCGCGGCCCACGTCAACTGCGCCGCCGGCCGCATCGAGTTCTACTCGACCGTCCTGGACTGAGCCGACAGCGCGCTGGCCAACCCAGGGCTGTTCGAAAGTCCGGTTCTGGCACCCCTCCAGGGTGCATGGCATGCAATCCGCGGTTCCGGGGGTCGTACTCCGCACGACCCCCGGCTACGATCTTGCACCCCTCCAGGGTGACCAAGAGAACGCTGACGCGATCTTCGAACAGCCCTGCGGCCACGCCGGCGCTGGCTTGAACCGCGCCGGCGGGCCGCTACCTTGCCCCGCGTCGGCCCTGCCGCGATCGTCGCGGCGGGGCCGCTCTGAAAGGCGGCGGCTATGGCATTGGCGCAGGTCCACTGGTCCAGCAAGGTCCTCGGCAAACAGGTCGGCATGCAGGTCATCCTGCCGGACACCGGCACGGGGCCATTTCCGGTCTTCTATCTCCTCCACGGCCTCTCGGATGACCACACCCTGTGGCTGCGGCGTTCGCGCATCGAGTGGTACGTGCGCGACCTGCCCCTGATCGTGGTCATGCCGGACGGCTACCGCGGCTTCTACACCAACAACGAGGAGGGCCCGCAGTACGCCACCTACATGGCCGAGGAACTCCCCGCCTTCGTCCTGTCCATGGGCGGCTACGGCGCCCTCCGCCTCGCCCTCGGTTACCCGGACCGATACCTCTCCGCCAACAGCCACTCCGGCGCCCTCAGCTTCGGCCACCAGACGGTGGCGGCCTCCGACTTCCGCGCCACCGAGTTCGCCCGCATCACCGGCCCGCAGCCCGCCGGAAGCCAGCACGACCTCTTCGCCCTGGCCGAGCGCGCCAAGGCCGCGGGGACCGTCCCGGCCATACGCCTCGACTGCGGCGTCGATGACCACCTCCTGCCCCATACCCGGGCCTTCTCGGCCCACCTCGACGCCCTCGGCATCGCCCACGAGTCCGCCGAATTCCCGGGCAACCACAACTGGGACTACTGGGACCTCCACGTCCAGGAAGCCCTCGCCTTCCACGCCCGCCAGCTCGGCCTGCCGCCGCGGCCGTGAAGCCGGTCGCAAAAGGCCCTTAACGGGCTATAGTTCGCGTTCGCGTTGCCGCCTGGGACGTCTTGGGAATGGACGTAAGGCATCGGCGGCAACCCCCTGCGGCCCGGCGGCGCCGTTTCTGATGTGTCGCCGCGGCCTGGCCGGTGCCGAGTGCGGCCGGCCTGCGAGCCGACGGCGGGATCGTGTGGGCCGCCGCCGGGCTCCGAGTGCGCGGGCAGACAACGACAGCACCCTGCATAAGGTGAGATGGCATGGCCTCCGAACGCCTCAGCGAGCGGTTCTTCAAGCGCGGCAGCGAGTTCCTCGGGGTGCGCTACCCGATCCTCTCCGGCGCCATGACCTGGGTCAGCGACGCCCGCCTGGTCGCGGCCGTCTGCAACGCCGGCGGCTTCGGCTGCCTGGCCGGCGGCAATGCCCCGGCGAAGGTCCTCGAGGACGAGATCCGCAAGGTGCGCGAACTCACCACGAAGCCCTTCGCGGTCAACCTGGTGACGATCGCCCCGATGTACAAGGAACACCTCGAGGTGGTCTGCCAGCAGAAGGTGCCCTTCGTGGTCTTCGCCGGCAGCTTCCCGAAGGAGGAGCCGGTGCAGCGCGTCAAGGCCACCGGCGCCAAGGTCATGTGCTTCGCCTCGACCGACTCGATTGCCCAGCGCATGATCCGCTACGGCGCCGAGGCCATCATCCTCGAGGGCATGGAGGCCGGCGGCCATGTCGGCCATGTCAGCCTGATCGTGCTCCTGCAGCAGGTCCTCTTCGCGACCAGCGCGGTCCCGGTCTTCGTCGCCGGCGGCCTGGCCAGCGGCCGCATGGCGGCGCATCTGCTCCTCATGGGCGCCAGCGGCATCCAGCTCGGGACGCGCTTCGCGGTCTCCGAGGAGAGCCCGGCCCACCCCGACTTCAAGCAGCACTTCCTGCGCGCCAATGCCCGCGACGCGGTCAGCACCCCGCAGTTCGACAGCCGCCTGCCCGTGGTGGCGGTGCGGGCCCTGCGTAACCAGGGCCACGATGACTTCTCGCGGCTGCAACTGGAACTCATCGCCCGGCTCGACCGCAAGGAGATCACCCGCGAGGCGGCCCAGCTCGAGGTCGAGAAGTTCTGGATGGGCGCCCTGCGCCGTGCCGTCCAGGAGGGCGACATCAAACGCGGCTCGCTCATGGCCGGCCAGTCGGTCGGCCTGGTTGACAGGATCCAGCCGGTCGCCGACATTATCCGCGAGCTCACCGACGAGATGGAGACCGAGTTCCAGCGGGTGCGGTCGAGCCTGCAGTGACAGACGCACCGGCCGTGGAACGCGACCGCGTGGCTGACGAGAGGACACCGACCATGACTGGCGCCGCCTGCCGCCGTGGGGGCACCCTGATCGTCCTGTCCGGACCGAGCGGCGCCGGCAAGACCAGCGTCTACCGCGCCCTCCTGGCGGCCCACCCCGAGGTCAGCTTCTCGGTGTCCTGCACCACCCGCGCCCCGCGCCCGGGCGAACGCGACGGCGTCGACTACCACTTCCTCGACCGTGATGCCTTCCAGGAGCGCGTCGCCGCCGGGGACCTGCTCGAGTACGCCGAGGTGCACGGGAATTGGTATGGCACCCTGCGCCGCGAGGTCGATGCGCCCCTCGCCGAGGGCCGCGATGTCCTCCTCGATATCGACGTCCAGGGCGCCCGGCAGGTCCGCCGCGTCGCCGCCGGCACGCCCCTGGCCGCGGCGGCGACCTACGTCTTCTGCGCCCCGGGGTCGCTCGATGACCTGCGCCGGCGCCTGCGCGCGCGCGGCACCGACGCCGCGGCCGTCATCGCGCGGCGCCTGCAGGCCGCCGAGGCCGAGCTGGCGGCCTGGCGCGACTACGACTGGCTGATCGTCAACGAAGATGGCCGCCTGCCACAGGCTGTGGCCCACCTCGAGGCCATCCTGCTGGCCTGCCGCTGCCGCACCGCCGCCTACCGCAAGGAGCCGTGGACGCCATGAACACCGCCGATACGGATGCCGCCAAGCCCACCGTCGTCCTCGGTGTCACCGGCTCGATCGCCGCCTACAAGGCCGCCGACCTCACCAGCCGGCTGGTCCAGGCCGGCGTCGAGGTCGAGGTCATCATGACCGCCAGCGCCATGCGCCTGGTGCAGCCGCAGACCTTCCTGACCCTCTCGCGCCGGCCGGTCGTGACCAGCCTCTGGGAGATGCCCGACTGGCAGCCGGGTCACGTCGCCCTGGCCGACCGTGCCCGCGTCCTGGTGGTGGCGCCGGCGACCGCGAACATCCTGGCGAAGATGGCGCACGGCCTGGCCGACGACGCCCTCTCGACCTACGCCCTCTCACACCACGGCCGCGTCGTCGTGGCGCCGGCGATGAACCCGCGCATGTGGCAGCACCCCGCCGTCCAGGAGAACTGCGCCACCCTGCGCCGCCGCGGCGTTCGCCTGGTCGGACCGGCCCGCGGCCACGTCGCCTGCGGCGAGGACGGCGTCGGCCGCCTGGCCCCCATCGAGGAGGTCCTCGCGGCCGTCCTCGAGGAACTCGGCTGAGCGTGTGACGGCACCGCGTTGTCCCAGTTGCAACGGCGCTCCGGAAGTCTATACTGTGGCCCACAAGGCGTCGTTGCGGTCGGTACCATCACCGACCTGCCGCACCGACAGCAGGCGTATCGGGTGGTGCTTGACGCTCCATGGCTCGCAAACCCTCCAACCTGGCAGACTCTGGCCGTTCTGCCGGATCCGATAAAGGCCGACGCTATCTCAGCCCGGACGAGGTGGTAACCACCGACGAGGCCGCGGCGGCGACCCCCGCCGCCAATGGCAGCAATGGCCAGGTCGTCGTGGCATCGCCCACCGGCGAGATGGTCCACGAGGAGATGGCGCGCGTCGCCAGGAGCGGCCGCTACACCATCCAGGACATGCTCGCCCGCGGCGCCGAGAGCGTCCTGTACCGCGCCAGCGGCGGCCATGTCACTTTCTGTGTCAAGGCCATCCGCAATGTCCTGGGCATGGCCATCGGCTCGGCCTCGACCCGCAGCCACGACGGCAAGCTCGACGTCTCCTACCGCAGCAAGGTCCGCCACCTCCGCAACGAGTTCCAGGTGGGCCAGGCCCTCCTCGACACCGGCGACATCCCGGTGGTGCGTATCTATGCCCTGCGCAAGGTGCGGCGTTTCGGCGT
>JAGVUW010000036.1 GCA_019136035.1 Verrucomicrobiota bacterium
TCGTCCCGGCCTCCGATCCCGTCCGGCCGGCAGCACCACACCGCCAGCCCGATCGAGGCCAACCATATCCCGACTGCACTCATCCCCGCCAGATGGGGTATATGCGACGCTTACGGGCCGTCGCATGGCGACGCTGCCGGCGGCCTCGGCGTCACCGGCCTTTCTGCCCTTGCGGGGGGGCTCGAGGAACGCTGGAGTGACGGGGGGTTGTCACTTTACGCCCTCGGTTCGTCCTGCGGCAGGTTGCCGAACTGGCGCGGGGGGGTACACTTAGTTGCCGGCGGCCTGGCAGCGGTCAGTGCCGCGCCGCAGCGGCTGACCAGGTCGGGAAGGCAAGGGCGCCTCGGTGGGCGCCAAGGTCGGTCCTGGGCGCGGTGAGCCAGTGGCCCCGGCGCCATGAGGACTGGAGGAAGATGAGCGCAGATCGTGCAGGTGAAGGTCTCAAGCCTGGCAAGGTACCGCCGGAGGTGCTGGCGCGCCTGTTGGCGATTCCGCGTGAACCGTGCGAAGACGTCCTGGTCCCACCGGCGCCGGGAGAGGACGCGGCAGTGCTGAGGTCCCATGCTGGACGCACGGTGGTGACCAGCGACCCGATCACCTTCCCGACGCCCCGTCCCGGCCACTTTGCGGTCTGCGTCAACGCCAACGACATTGCGGCGATGGGGGGCCGTCCGCGGTTCTTCACCATGACCCTGATGATGCCGCCCGGGAGCAGCAGCGAGACGATTCTGGCGATCGTGCAGGACGCCATCGAGAGCGGTTCTCGGCAGGGCATCATCCTGGTCGGCGGTCATACCGAGGTGACGGCGGCAGTGCGGTGGCCGGTGGTCTCGGTGGCGATGCTGGGGGATCTGGTGTCGCCGATGCCATTGCGGACGGGCGGAGCGCGTCCAGGGGACGCGCTGCTCCAAGTCGGCTGCCTGGCCCTCGAGGGCACGGCCATCCTGGCGGCGGAGCATGGCGAGCGCCTGACGGCGGTGTTGGGCGCGGATCTCGTGCGGCAGGCCTTGGGTCGGCTCGAGGATCCTGGTATCAGCGTGGTCGGGCCGGCTCTTCGTCTGGCTGCATCTGACGGGGTACACGCTCTCCACGATCCGACCGAGGGCGGCCTGGCGACAGGGCTTCGGGAGATGGCCGAATCGGCCGGGCTGGGGGTGTGGGTCGATGCCGGGAGCCTGCTGCGTCTGCCCGAGACGGAACCGATCTGCCGAGTGGTCGGCATGGATCCGCTGGGGTTGATTGCCTCGGGCTGTCTGCTGGCGGCCGTCGGGGCCGAGGTTGCGTCGGCTTTGGCAGCCGATCTGGAGTCCTGCGGTTACGCGGCTGCGGTGATCGGGCACTTCACCAGCGACCCGGCGTTGGTCCTGTGCGAGGCAGGCGGGGAGCGCCCTCTGCCGCGTTTTGGCGTCGACGAATTGGCGCGGTCCTGAGGGCTGTTGCGGTGGACAGGCGGGCGGCATCTCGGGCGGCCTTCCGTGCGGGCGTGCCGCTTCACGAATGGACATAGGGCCATGTCCGGGCTATAGTTAGAGATTGTGCAGCGACGCAAGAGGTGACCGGCATGGCTCCGCGGACTCTGTCTTCGACATGGCGGCAGTTGGAGAAACTGGCGCGCAGCGTCGTCTCTTCGGACCCTCCGGCGGAACGGTTGCTGGCACAGCTTGAGGATATTGCGGGGAAGGCCAACCGTTCGAAGGTTGTCGATGCCCTGCAGACGCTGTTTGTGGTCGGCCATCCCGGCACGGACGAGGTACGGGTGAACTTCCTCGGCGGTCAGGCTGCCTTGGAGGAGGCCGAGGCCACCCGTTACGACGGCAGCGAGAAGATGATCCTGGTGAATCCCGTCGGCGTGATTCGTTTCATCGACCAGTGTGCGCGCTGCGTCGAGGACATGAAGACCCGCCAGGCTCGAGAGAGCTTCAAGCGCTATCGCCTCTGCGCCTATCAGGCCGAGTTGAGCAAGCTGCCCAGCCACCAGATGCTCTTCCTGACGCTGCTGCGCCAGGTCGGCACCATCGCCGAGGTCGGTCGCGCCGACCGCCGGCCGAGCCCGGGAAATGGTGTCGAGGCGGAGGAGGACACGCCCTATCTGATGCTGCTCTGGGCGTTCAAGCAGCTCGAGGCGGTGATGCGTGAGGTCAAGGGCATCAATATCCGTTCCGACTACCGGATCCTGTGGTACGAATCGGACTGGATCACGGGTCGGCGCTGAGCCGAGTGGGTCGTGGCCTTGGTGGCCGTAGGCACGGCCTCGGTGGCCGCCTTGGGAGTGAGGCATGGTTTTCAGAGCACTGTCGGTCGGAATGGGCTTGGCGCTGGTTGCGGCCGGTGTGGCGGTTGGGTGGGGGCTCCTCAGGGACGAAAGCAAGGCCAAGGCCCTGCCGCGGGCGCGCCTGGCCGGGGAAGCCCTGGCCGTGATCTGTCTGGTCTGGTCGGCTTACCACGGCTGTCTGATGCTCGAGGGCGGTCTGGCGGTGTACCGCAAGGTCCTCTGGGTGATGGTTCCCGTGACCGCGATTCTGGTTTACAGCCACTTGGACTACCTCTTTGCCCGGGCGCTGGGCGGCGTGCTGGTTCTGACGGCCAGCCAGCTCCTCCACGGCGCCTTCGCCGCACAGGTGCCGGGGCGTTTCCTGTACAGCCTGACCTGCTATCTGGTCGGGCTCTGGGGCATGAGCCTGATAGCGTGTCCGTGGTGGTTCCGCGATCTCCTTCTCGGTGCGGTCCGCGGTGCCTCATGGCGGCGGCCCGTGGCGGCCCTCAGTCTGGCGGCCGGGGCCGTGTTTGTGCTGTGGCCGTGGCTGTCGCGGCAGGCGTCCTGAGTGCGGGGTTGCGGCTGGTCTGGGCCTGACCGCGGGGGCCGGATCGGGTCGCGCGGTCGCAGACGGCGCTGCGTCGGGCGCTGTCGTCGTGGCGGCTGTTTCTGAAAAAAGTCGTGGACTCACTGGACACGCCGGGGTATTCCTGTATAGTCGCAGACAACGTGAGTGATTTGGAGATGAGGACTGACAGCACTGAGACTCGTACAACCTAGACGCTGCTGAGTTTACCTTCCCCGCCCTGGCAAGTTATCCCCCCCCTTCTTCCCCTGACTTGCCAGGGCACTTTTTTTAACCCACGGAGCCGCGGCGACGCGGTCTTCCGGCTCGGGACGCATATTCCCCACCCCGGCAAGCCGGTTTGGTGGAATATCCCTCTAAAGCCCCCGGAAAACTCTCGTGCAGGTCGCCTCAGAGCTGGCGAAGGTGCGTCGGGGACACGGACCCGCCCAGCGCGGGCTCTGCCCGCAGCCCAAGGGGTCGAGGGTCGGGGGTCGGGGTGCACGCAGTCCGGCGTGCAGCGTTGGGCGTTCAGCGTTGGGCGTTCGGCGTTGGGCGTTCGGCGTTGGGCGTTCGCTTTCCCGCGGGTCGGTGGCTGGGGTCGGGCCTCGGTCGCCCGGGGGCGGTCCTGAGGTCAGGGGGCCGTCGGCGCCTCGGGTGTCTGGCCGAGGCAGCGTCGTGCGCTGGCGATGTCCACCGCGATCTGATGCTTCAGTGCCGCCGCGGAGGGAAAGCGCTGGTCAGGCCGCAGGAACTGCACGAACTCGACCTCGATCTCGTGGCCGTAGAGTGCCTCGGTGCGGTCGAAGAGGTGCAGTTCAACGAGGCGTGGCGGCGGCGGCACGCCGGGACTGGCGAAGGTCGGCGCCTGGCCGACGTAGGCGATGCCGTCGGCGCGGTCGTCACGGCTGAGGAGTCGGGCGCGGGCGGCGTAGACGCCGTCGGGGGGCAGGACGAGGTCGGGGTCTTGGATATTGGCAGTCGGGCAGTCGAGCGCCGGACCGCCGACGCCCCGGCCATGCTGGACGATGCCGGCTACGGCGAAGGGCCTTCCGAGCCAGGCGGCGGCGTCGTTGAGGCGGCCGTTCTGGATGGCTTCGCGGATGCGCGTGCTGCTGATGGTGCGGCCGTCGATCAGGACTTCCTGGACGCTGTCGACGGCGCAGTCCTGCGTCGAGGCGATCTGTTTCAGGGTGTCGACGGTGCCGGCGCCGCCGCGGCCGAAGCGCCAGGTCGAGCCGATGCAGACGCCGAGGACGCGTGGGCCGTCCGGTGCGAAGACAAGGCGGCGCAGGAAGTCCTCGGCGGGCATGGCGGCCATGGCCTGATCGAACGGCAGGAGGACAGCCGCCTCCATGCCGGCGGCGGCCAGGAGACGCAGGCGCTGCGGGAGGGTGCAGAGCAGGGGGGGCGGCGGGAGGTCGGTCGCGACGACGGCGCGCGGGTGGGTATCGAAGGTGATCACCACCGGTGCAGCCTGGCGGTCGCGAGCGCGCTGGACGACGCGGCGCAGGACCTCGAGGTGGCCCCGATGCACGCCGTCGAAGACCCCAAAGGCCGCCACGATGGCCTGCAGGCCGTGACGGGTACGCAGTTCGCGGGGTAGGCTCGCGGTGATCATGGTCCTCTGCCGGTACGCCGCCGCCGGCCTGCTCAGGTCTTCATCAGGCCGACCACCACACTGGCCAGCGGTGTCATGTGGGACAGGAAGGCGGCGCGGTCCCAGGTCTTGAGTGTGTCGATCGTCACGGCGTCGTCAATGCTGAAGGCGCCGCTGCGCAGGCGTCGCAGGTCGTACATATGGCCGCCGCAGCCGAGGCCGCGACCGATATCGGCGCAGAGCGTTCGGAC
>JAGVUW010000831.1 GCA_019136035.1 Verrucomicrobiota bacterium
GGTCTCCTGGTAGACCGTGACGCCGGTGCAGCCGGCGTCGACGAGGACGCGGTACTCGTCGGTGCTCATGGGGAAGGCCTCGACGGCGACCTGATGGAAGCGCCGGGCGGCGCGTCTGACGGCATCGGCCAGGTAGTCAAGATCGGCCTGCGGGGTGCGTTCACCCGTGAGGAGGAGGACCTCCTCGAAGCCGAGGCTGGCGAGGGCGTCGAGTTCGTGGTCGATCTCGGCGGGGGTCAGGGCCCGTCGCGGGATGCGGCGGTCGGCGGCGAAGGCGCAGTAGGCGCAGCCGTTCGTGCAGAAGTTGGAGAGATAGAGGGGCACGTAGAGGGCGATGGTATCGCCGAAGTGCCGGCGGGTCAGGGCCCGGGCGCGCCGGGCCATGGCCTCGAGGTAGGCCCCGCCGGCCGGCGAGAGCATGGCGGCGAGCTCGCGGGCGCCGGGGGTCTCGCAGGCCAGGGCCGCCTCGACATCGGCGGGCTGCGCCGCGGCGGCGACCGCGAGCCACGGCGTCGGGTCGAGCCAGGCGGGCAGGGCGGCGGGAGCGGTGCTCATGCCTCGGCCCTCGGGGTGCTCAGGAAGGCGGTCAGCGGGCTGCTGGCGACGGCGGCCGTGCCGCGCGGCATGAGGCCGGCACGGTAGGCCAGTCGGCCGGCCCGGACGGCGCCGGCGAAGGCCGTCGCCATCGCCGGCGGGTCGCCGGCCACCGCGATGGCGCTGTTGACCAGCACCGCGCCGCAGCCCATCTCCATGGCCGCGGCGGCCTCCGAGGGCGCGCGCAGGCCGGCGTCGACGATCACCGGGATGCGGCTGTCGCGCAGGATCAGCCGCAGCAGGTCGGCGGCCGCCAGGCCGTGGCCGCTGCCGATGGCCGAGCCCAGGGGCATCACCGAGACACAGCCGACCTCCTCGAGGCGCTTGGCCAGGACCGGGTCCGGCGGCATGTACGGCATCACCCAGAAGCCCTCGGCAGCCAGGACTCGGCAGGCCTCGTAGGTCTCCAGGGCGTCGGGCATGAGGTGGTGCGGGTTGGGGTGGATCTCGACCTTGATGAAACGGCTGTCGCAGAGCTGCCGGGCCAGGCGCGCCGCGGTGATGGCCTCGCGGGCGTTGCGGGCCCCGGAGGTATTCGGCATGAGGGTCACGCCGTCGAGCTGGGCGAGGGGGGTGAAGAGGTCGTCGTCGGGGCGCTCGCGGTTGACGCGGCGCAAGGCGACGGTGACCAGTTGGGCCCCGGAGGCCTTGACCGCCTGCACCATGCCGGCGGCGCTGGCGAACTTGCCGGTACCGAGGATGAGTCGCGAGGTGAAGGTCTGTTCGCCGAGGGTCAGGGCATCGGCGGCGTCGGTGGGGTCGGGATGGTGTGTCATGGCAGGTTCAGCCTCCGCCGGCAAAGGTGAGGATTTCGACGCGGTCGTCGTCGCGCAGGACGTGGTTCGGCCGCGCCTCGGGGGGCACGACGTCGTCGTTGACCAGCAGGGCGACGCGGTCGCCGCGCTGGTCGAGGGCGGCCAGGAGCGACGGCAGGTCCGTCACCGCGGGCAGCAGCAGGGTCTCGCCGTTGACGATGAGTCGCATCGCGATGGGCCTCCAGGCGGTTAAAACACAACGGGCGCCCGATTGCCGGGCGCCCGCTGGCGCAGTCACGGTATGCTCCCTTCGCCGGTATTACCCGGATCAGGTGCTGCGGGTGTAATCTCAGTCCGCCCTAAGGCGAACACCCCGGCATCGTTGAGGCGTACTCTAGCGCGGCTCTCTCAGTCGCGCCAGTGGTCCCAGAACTTGCGGCGGCCGGCCGGGCTGACCTGGGCCGCGAGGTCGGCGCGGCTGGCGCCGGCGGCGAGCTGGCGCTTGGCCTCCTTGGCGGCGGCGATGAAGGCGCGGACCTTCTCGGCAGTGGCCGCGGTGCACATGCTGCCCTCGACGACCGTATGCACCGACGAGGCGCCATCGGCGGTGGCCTGGAAGACGAAGTCGGTGACGTCCTGGAGGCTCATATCGCGGTAGTGGAAGCTGCCGAGGCGCCAGGTGAAGGGCACCCGGCAGTGCGCCGCGACGATCTGCGGGTTGAGCTTCGGCGAGATCGACGGGTCGTACGACCACAGGGCGGCCTTCTCGAGGTAGGGGAGCTGCGCGGCGCGGAGGTCCTCGACGTGGGCCCGGCGCTGGCCGCTGGTCATGCCGGAGAAGTACAGGTCCCAGTAGGGCAGGACGTACTCATCCCAGAGGCTGTCGGGCATCATCGAGGCGATGTCGTCGCAGAGCCCGGCGCTGTCGGGGCTGATCAGCAGGCGGCCCTCGCTCTGGCAGCGGAAGGCATGGAAGTCGAGGATGCTGCCGGTGAGGAGCCGCAGGAAATCCTTGGTCTTCTCCGGCTCGTCGAGGACATCGGTGAACCACGTGTCGCCGCGCAGCTCGTAGGCGGTGGTGAGCGGCCCCTCGAGGCCCCAGCTCAGGCCGACGCGCTGGCCCGGGAAGGCGGCCTGCATGCGTTCGCGGAAGTCGGCGTAGAAGGGATACAGCCCGGCGCGGGCGTAGTCCACCGGCTTCTTCAGCAGCGCGATGGCCTCGTCGAGCGAGCCGGTGCAGAGGTGCTCCACGCCGACCTCGCCGCCCTCGGGGAAGAAGAGCTTGGCGCCGAGGCCATTGGGGTGGCCGTAGCTGATGGGTGGCGTGGCCGGGGGGCTGAGGTGGACGTCCGGTCCGAAGAGCTCGCGGATGCGCGGGCCGCCCTTGCGGTAGGCCTCGATGCAGGCCTCGGGCTTCTGGAAGAACTCGTGCAGGGGCACGTCGGCCATGGCCTGGAAGGCGAGGTAGCAGGCCGCGGCGCTGTAGCCGAAGGCCGTCTCCTGCCGCAGCGTCGTGTAGTCCGGTGTGAGGTGCATCGTCGGTTCCTCAGGGGCCGCTTCTGGCGCTTGTTTCACGGCGAGCGTCGCACTCGCCGTGCCCGGGCGGGGCCGGCGGCGGCGCGCCGACATCAGTATACGCCGGAACCCGGCGCGGCGCCAGGAGTGCCGCGCGGTGGCAGTCCCCGCAGGGCCGATCGACGATCGCGTCAGCGCCCACCTGGCCACCCTGAAGGGGTGCCGGAACCGGACTTTCAAACAGCCCTGCAGTCCCCGTGGCGGTGGTGGCCGGGCGGCGCCGGCGGGGTTACGTTGGCCGGCGAGCGGGCGGCAGGCATCCGGCGCCCGGAGGGGCCTGCAGGTCAGACAGGTCAGACAGGTCAGACAGGTCAGACAGGTCAGACAGGTCAGACAGGTCAGACAGGTCAGACAATGCGGGCTATCCCGGGGGCCGGTGCGAACCCGGGAGGCGCGGACGTGGCGTCGGAAGGAGCACAGGAGATCGGACATGAAGCTCTCGATCGGCAATCAGATGATCGATGCCGCGCTGGACTTCCCCGGCCGCATGCGGATCCTGGCCGAGGCCGGCTTTGACGGGGTGGAGCTCTGGCTCGGGACGCCCGACCTGAACCTGGAGCACAGCGACGACGACATCCGCCGCCTGGGCGCCGTCATCCGCGAGCACGGCCTGGCCTGCTCCTCGGTGGCCTCGACGCTGGGGTGGAAGGCGCTGATCACCGACCCGGACGAGGCGGTCTTCCAGCGTGCCCTGGCAGTGGCGCGTCGGCAGATCGAGGCGGCGGTCCTGCTGGGCGCCGATGGGGTCCTGGTGGTGACGGGCCAGGTCCTGCCGCAGGTGCCGTTCTGCCAGGCATGGCGGCGTCTGGTCAGCGGCTTCCGCGAGCTGGGCGCCTACGCGGCGGCGCGGGGGGTGCGTGTGGGTGCGGAGACCTGCCCGAAGCTCTCGAAGAACCTGATGACGCCGGGCGAGTGCCTGAGTTTCGTCCGCGATGTCGACTCGCCGGCGGTGGGCGTCTACCTCGACACCGCCAACGTGCTGCACAGCGGCTATCCGCACGACTTCATCCGTACCCTGGGGACGCACCTGGTGCGTCTGCATGGCAAGGACCTCCTCCCGGCCGATGCCCAGGGGCGCCAGGCCTCGACCTGGCCGGGGCAGGGCGTCATCGACTGGGCCGAGGTCGTGGCGGCTTGTGCCGAGGTGGGCTACGCGGGCTGGATGGCCCTGGAGTTCGGCCCGCCGGCGGGCCAGTCGTACGGCGCCGGGCTGTGCCGGGCGGCGGTCGCCTCGGCGCGCCAGGTCGGGATCATCCCGGCGACACGCTGAGGCGCCGCGCGGCGGGGGGCCCGGGGGTAAGGCCGGGCCCCGCCGCGTGCGTCCTGCGGCGGTCAGTAGGGGAGCGGGGCGTGACGGTAGCGCACGCGGGGCTCCTCGAGGAAGTCCGGCTCGGCGAAGCGCTCGCGTTCCGGGTCGACCGTCCGCGGCAGGGCCATCTCCAGGCTCTCGCCCGGGGCGATCTCGGCGACGTTGCCATGGAGGGCGACACGCAGGGCCTTCCGGCCGAGGTTGCAGGCGAGGACCGTCTGGTCGACCGGTGAGAACAGCCTGAGGTCGTGGCGCGTGCCCGAGCCGGTCCAGGCGGCCAGGTCGACGCGGCGATCCGACGGCACCAGGAGCAGGTCGCCGGCGAGGTAGGCCAGGCGGAGGTCATTGGCCGCGATGGTGACCTCGGCCGAGAGTCGGCCGCGGTGCCAGAGGCGCACCGGCGCCGGGACGTCGGCGGCGGTGTTCAGCAGGTA
>JAGVUW010000424.1 GCA_019136035.1 Verrucomicrobiota bacterium
GGTAGTCCTCAGCGTCACCTGCATCGGGCTGCTCGTCTGGTGCGGCTTTCTCTGCTGGAGTCACGCCTGGCTCAGAGTTCGCGTAGCGTTCGCCAGTGAGCAGACCCGGATCTTCGAGGACATGCGCGTCAAGGCGCTGCAGAGCGACCCCGCCGGCGCGGCTGGTTGTCTGGAGTTCTTTGTCTGGTACTACCCGTCCGGCACCAAGCAGGAGAAAGGCTCACGCCTTGACCGCATGGTGGAGCGTGAGCGCCAACGGGCGGTCGGCGACATCCTCGCCCATCTGCGCGCCAGGACCGGCGATGAGCTGGGAGAGAGCCCGGAGGCCTGGATTCAGAAGTACTCGGCGAGGTAGACCGCGCAAGGCCCGACGTCGGGCACCCGCCCCCCGCCTCCCAACTCCGTGCCCGAGAAGCCCGTCCGTGCCGGTCCGTGCGCGTCCGTGTCGGTCCGTGTCTGGAGCGCGGCGGGCCGCGTGGGCGCGGCCCCCGGGGGCGGCCGGGGGGCCGCCGCGGCCACGGCCGAGACGGCCGTGCCACTCTTCGGAGAGCGGCTGGGCGACTGCCGCTGCCACGGCCGGCGTCGCACCCTGTCCCCCCAGTCCTTCCGGCCTCCTCCGCCGCGTTTTTGGGCATTGCCTGGGTTGACAGCATCGCAACTGTTGCCATGGTACTGAGGTCTTGATGCCGGAGACGGCTCCCCGGCCGCTCTCTGGCATCGGCAGGTCGCCCGTTCCGGCCCTGCCACACCCCCGGTTCACCCCGCCGGCGGCGGTTGTGGTTCCGTCTGGCGTCTGGTGTCCTCTGGCGGTGTTGGCGGGCGGCGGTGGCCGTCAACCGAGAGTGATCAATGGAGGCGTGACGAAAGGCGATGATAGAGGCAAAACACATATCCAAGTGGTTTGGCCCCGTCCTGGCCGTCAATGACGTCTCGCTCACCGTCGAGCGCGGGGACGTCCTCGGCTTTCTGGGTCCCAACGGCGCCGGCAAGTCCACCACGATGCGGATGATCACCGGCTTCCTGCGGCTCTCCGGTGGCTCGGTCAGCGTCGGCGGCCACGACATCGAGGCCGACCCGATCGCGGCGAAGGCCCTGATCGGCTACCTCCCTGAGAACGCCCCGGCCTACCCCGAGATGACGGTCACCGGCTTCCTGCGTTTCGGCGCCGAGATCCGCGGCCTGCGCGGCCGGGCTGCCACCGAGGCGGTCGAACGCGCCATCGAGACATGCTTCCTGGACCGAGTGCGCCACCAGACCATCGACACCCTCTCCAAGGGTTACAAGCACCGCACCTGCTTCGCCCAGGCCATCCTGCACGACCCGCCCGTGCTCATCCTCGACGAGCCCACCGACGGCCTCGACCCGAACCAGAAGCACGAGGTCCGTGAGCTCATCCGCGAGATGGGCCGCACCAAGGCGATCATCGTCTCGACGCACATCCTCGAGGAAGTCGAGGCCCTGTGCAGCCGGGTGACCATCATCGACCGCGGCAGCCTGGTTTTCAACGGCTCGCCGGCCGAGCTGAAGGCGCGCGGCAGCAGCGGCGACGTCATCTGCCGCGTCCAGGCCGTCGCGGCCACGGAACTGGTCCAGGCCCTGACCGGGCTCGAGGGCGCCGCGGCGCCCGAGGTCGTGGCCGACGCCGATGGCGCGGTCACCCTGCGCATCGCCGCCCGCGGCCGCCAGGCCGGCCTCGCCGGGCGCGTCCGCAAGGTCCTCATCGGCAAGGGCTGGGACTTCGACGAACTGCACACCGAGGAAGCCCGCCTTGACGAGGTCTTCCGCGAGATCACGCTCCCGGATACGGTTCAGGAGGGCCAGGCATGAGTGGCGTCAGCAATACCTGGACAGTGGCCAAACGCGAGCTGACGGCGTACTTCGCCTCGCCGGTGGCCTACGTCTTCACCTGCTTCTTCCTCCTCCTCAGCGCCTCGTTTACCTTCATGCTGGGCGGGTTCTTCCCGCGCAACGAGGCGTCGCTGGTGTCGTTCTTCCTGTGGCACCCGTGGCTGTACATGTTCCTGGTGCCGGCCGTCGGCATGCGCCTGTGGTCGGAAGAACGCCGCACCGGCACCTTCGAGCTGCTGATGACCATGCCGATCACCACCGGCCAGGCCGTCCTCGGCAAGTTCCTCGCCGGCTGGCTGTTCCTGGGCCTGGCGCTGCTGCTGACCTTCCCGATGATCATCACGGTGGCCAGCCTCGGCAACCCCGACGGCGGCGTCGTTGCCTGCGCCTACCTCGGCAGCTTCCTCATGGCCGGGTCCTTCCTGGCCATCAGCAGCATGACCAGCTCGCTGACGCGCAACCAGGTCGTCAGCTTCATCCTCTCGGTGGTGCTCTGCTTCCTGCTCATCCTGGCGGGCTGGCCGCCGGTGACCAATGTCCTGACCAACCTCTACCACAGCACCTGGTTCCTGCGCCTGCTGGTGACGGCCCTGGTGCTCGTGGTATCGGTGGTCGCCTTCGGGCTGCTGCGCGTGGCCGGGGCGCCCTTGCGCGGGCTGTCGGCCTGGGCCTGGTCGGGGCTCACGGCCGTGGTCTCCGTCCTGGCGCTGTTCTGGGACCGCATCGGGGCGCTCTCCGGGTCGGGCTTCCGCGGTGGCGTCGAAGCCATCGCCGCCAGCCTGATCGACTTCGCGGTCAAGGTCAGCGTCATGGGACACTTCGACGCCCTGCAGCGCGGTGTCATCGACCTGCGTGACCTGGTCTACTTCGCCAGTGTCATGCTCTTCGCGTTGTTCACGACGGGCGTGGTTCTGAAGGCCCGCAGGGCCTAGAGCAAGAGCCGTCGCGGGCCCCGGCCAAGGCCAGGGACCGCACAGGAGGCTTAACCAGCGATGAGTACCGAGAAAAAGAGCTTCGATACCTACCTCTACGGCATCGTCGGCGTCGTCGGCGTGCTCGTGGCCGTCGTCGCCGTCAACCTGCTCCTCAGCGGCAGCAGCGCCCGCGTGGACTGCACCGAGGAGGACCTCTACACCCTCACCCCGGCCACCCGGCAGATCCTCGACGAACTCGATACCCCGGTGACCCTGCGCTTCTACTTCAGCAAGGACGTCCCGCAGATGCCGCCGCAGCTCACCACCTACGCGGCCCGCGTCCAGGACCTCCTTAAGGAGTACGAGCAGGCCGGCGGCGATAACCTCGAGGTCGTCCGGCTCAACCCGACCCCCGACTCCGATGCCGAAGACTCTGCCAACCTCGACGGCGTCGCCGGCCAGGCTATCGGTGCATTCGGCACCGGCGACATGGTCTACCTCGGCCTGGCCGTCACCTGCCTCGATGCGACCGTCGCCCTGCCCTTCCTCAGCCCGGACCGCCAGGACCTCCTCGAGTACGACATCACCCGCGCCATCTACCGGGTGCAGCACACCGAGAAGGCCAAGGTCGGCGTCATCAGCGCCCTGCCGGTGATGGGCCGGTCCCTGCCGCCGCAGATGATGATGCAGATGGGCGGCGCCGGCGAGCAGCCGCCGTGGCAGTTCATCGCCGAGCTGCAGCGCGACTTCGAGGTCGTCGAGGTCGCCGCTGACAGCACCAGCATCGACGCCGACATCGACGTCCTGCTCCTGGTCCACCCGAAGGACCTCAAGGACACGACGCTCTACGCCATCGACCAGTTCCTCCTGCGCGGCGGCAAGGTCCTGGCCTTCCTGGATCCCCTCAGCATGGTCGAGAACCAGACCCAGCAGCAGCCGATGCAGTTCATGCCGCCGGGCGCCTCCAGCCTCGGCCGGCTCCTCGATGCCTGGGGCCTGACCTTCGACACCGAGAAGCTCGTCGCCGATACCGTCAACATGGCGCGCATCCGTCGCCGCGCCGATGCCGACGCCGAGGCCATGCCCCTGGTCCTGAACCTCACCGCCGACGCCATCGACGCGGGCGACCCGGCCACCGGACAGCTCGACAGCCTCCTCTACGTCTTCGGCGGCGCCTTCTCAGGCGAGGCCGCGCCCGGCCTCACCAAGACCGTCCTGCTGCGGACCTCCGACAGCGTCCAGACCGTCGAGAAGTTCATGGCCCAGGGCGCCGGCGAGCGCATCCTGCGTGACTTCCGCTCGCTGGAGCTGCCCCAGGCCCTCGCCGTGCGCCTGACCGGGACCTTCAAGACCGCTTTCCCCGACGGCAAGCCCGCCGCCGAGGAGAACCCCGACAAGCCGGCCGACGCCGAGGCCGCCAAGGCCCCCGAAGAGGGCCTCAAGGAGAGCGCCGCCGGCGCCGCCGTCATCCTCGTCGGCGACTCGGATATGCTCTTCGACAACTTCTGCGTCCAGCGCGGCAACTTCCTCGGGGCGAGCTTCGTGCAGCCGATCAACGACAACCTCAGCATGCTCCAGAACATGGTCGAGCAGGTCAGCGGCGACAGCCGCCTCATCGCCATCCGTTCGCGCGGCGCCATCCACCGGCCCCTCGAGGCCATCGGCCGCCTCCAGGCCCGCGCTGAACAGCAGTGGCAGGACCAGATACGGTCCCTCGAGGATGAGCTCCAGCAGGCCCGTACCAAGATCAGCGAACTGCAGCGCGGCAAGGCCGACGGCACCGACCGCGCCTTCGTCTCCGACGAAACCCAGGCCGCCATCAAGAAGTTCCGCCAGAAGGAAGCCGAGACCAACCAGCAGCTCAAGATGGTCCGCAAGCAGCTCCGGCGT
>JAGVUW010000043.1 GCA_019136035.1 Verrucomicrobiota bacterium
GGCGGACGGACCATCGAGGCGATGCGGGCGCGCGAGCCGGCCTCGTCGATGACGTCGATCGCCTTGTCGGGCAGGAAGCGCCCGGTGATGTAGCGGTCGGAGAGCAGCACGGCCATCTCCAGAGCGGCGTCGGAGTAGCGCACGTGGTGGTGCTCTTCGTACTTGTAGCGCAGGCCCTTGAGGATATCGACGGCCTGGTCGCGCGTCGGCGGCTGCACGAGGATCGACTGGAAGCGGCGTTCCAGGGCGGCGTCCTTCTCGATATTCTTGCGGTACTCGTCCATGGTGGTGGCGCCGACGCACTGGATCTCGCCGCGCGACAGCGCCGGCTTGAGGATATTCGAGGCATCCAGGGCGCCCTCGGCGCCGCCGGCGCCGACGATGGTATGCAGCTCGTCGATGAAGAGGATGACCCGGCCGGCCCGCCGGATCTCGTCCATGACCGCCTTGATGCGCTCCTCGAACTGGCCGCGGTACTTGGTGCCGGCCACCATCAGGGGCAGGTCCAGGGCGATGACGACGCGGTCGCGCAGGATCTCGGGGACATTGTGCTGGATGATCGCCTGGGCCAGGCCCTCGACAATCGCGGTCTTGCCGACGCCGGCCTCGCCGATCAGCACCGGGTTGTTCTTGGTGCGCCGGCAGAGGACCTGGATGACACGCTCGATCTCCTCGGCACGGCCGATGACCGGGTCGAGCTTGCCAGCGCGGGCGAGCTCGGTCAGGTCGCGCCCGAAGGCCCGCAGCGCCGGCATCTTGCCGGCCTCCTTGGCGGCCTCCGGAGGCGGCGCCGACGGCGTCTCGCGCGGCGCCTCGCTCCCGCCGGGGAGGAAGTTCGGGTCGAGGGCCTTCATCACCTCGTTGCGCACCGCGTCGGCCTCGATGTTGAGGTTGCGCAGCACCCGCGCCGCCACGCCGTCGCCCTCGCGCAGCAGCCCGAGGAGGAGGTGCTCGGTGCCGATATAGCTGTAGTTAAGGGACTTGGCCTCCTGGGCCGCGAGCTCGATGACACGCCGCACCCGCGGCGTCAGGGGCGGATCGCCCTCGAGCTGCATGTCCGACCCCGGGCCGCTGTGCTTCTCGACCTCGAAACGCACCGTCTCCAGGTCGAGGCCCATGTTGCGCAGCGCCGCCACCGCCACGCCCTGGCCCAGCTTGATCAGGCCGAGCAGCAGATGCTCGGTGCCGACGTAGTTGTGGCCGAACTTGCGGGCCTCGCGCTTGGCCAGCGCCAGGACCTGCTGCGCCCGCGGCGTCAGGTGATTGAGCGCAAAATCGAAGTCGTCATTGCCTGCCATGTCCACCGTCTTCCTGCCGTCGCCATGCCCTTGCCGACACGGCGCTGTCTATCGTCATCCCGGAGAACCGCGCAGCAGCTCACGCAGGCGGTCCGCCCGGAGGGTGTTCTCCTGAGCCGGCGGGCCATCGCCCGCAGTCCCCAGAAGCAGATGCGCCGGCTGGACCTCGAGGACCATCCGGCTCAGGTCGTCCAGGCCCGGCGTCGGCAGGATGCCGAGCCGCGCGCCCACGACCAGAGCCGAGAGCCCGTCCAGGGCCTCCGCCAGCGTCAACTGACGCGAGAAGCGTACTATACCATAGGATCGACCAATGTGGTCGTAGAGCCGCAATCTTTCCCGCCGGGCCAGGGTCAGGCGGGCCTGCTGCTCCTGCCGCACCACCGCCTGCACCACGTCCTCGAGGCTCGCCAGGATCGCCTCCTCGCTCAGGCCGAGGCTGGCGTTATGGGTGATCGCGAACAGATCGCCGGCCCCGTCCTGATCGCGGGCTACCGCCACCAGACCGGCACCCAGGGCCGCCAGGCCGCGCCGGACCGGCGCGATGCGGTCCATCCAGGCCAGGCCGGGGAGGTGCACCACCACCGTCGCCCGGAGACCGGTGCCGAGGTGGCGCGGCGATAGGGTCAGGTAGCCCCAGCGCGGGCTGAAGGCGAACTCGTCGTCGTCGCCGAGCTGGGCCAGGGCGGCCCGCGCCAGCGTCCAGGCGCGCTCCAGGGCCAGGCCCGGCAGGATCGCCTGGACGCGCAGGTGGTCCTGGTCATTGGCGGTGCCCACGAGGTGGTGCCCCGCGGCGATGGCGAAGGCCCTTCCGAGGCCGCAGGCGCTGAAATCCGGGCTGAGCAGGCGGCGCTCGACCAGGAGGCGGCGCTCGTCCTGACGCAGGCCGCCGACCGTGCCGCGGGGACCGCCGCGCAAGGCCGCACAGGCGCGCAGGCGCTCGCCGAGCTGGGCCGCGAGCTCCTTGCGCTCCGGCACACTCAGGCTCAGCACGAACGGCCGGCCCGTGAGGTTGCGTGCCAGGCGCACCCGTGAGGCCAGGACCACCTGGCCCCAGTCGGCGGTAAACGGCGACCAGACCGGCGGCACCGGCCGAAGCTGTTCATGGATGTGCGCTCGGGCCATCGTCCTGTCCATCGCGGCGCGCCGCGGGCTGAGAAGGGCTCTCCAGACGTCGCAGGGCATCGCGCACCTCGGCGGCACGCTCGAATGCCTCTTCGGCGACCGCCTGGTCCAGCTCCAGTCTGAGTCTCTCGATCTCGATGCGCTGACGCGCCGCCGCGCTGGCCTCGCCGACGCGGCCGCCGCAGTGCTGCGAGGCACCATGCAGCCGCGGGACGAGGTCCTCGAAGTACGCCGCGAAGGCATCGTAGCAGCCAGCACAACCGACCTTGCCGCGGCGCTGGAGTTCCCGCCCGGTGAGGCCGCAGCCGGCGCAGCGCCCCGGCGGCGCCGTCGCGGCGCTGTCGTTCTCCGTCGCCTGGAGCTCCTCGAGCAGGCGGTCCGCGGCGCCGGTGACGAGGTCACGCCCGTAGACCGTGGCGGCGCAGCCGAGGCAGAGGCAGACCGCCTCCGCCGACCCGGACGGGTCGTGGACCTGCACCGTCGCCGGACGCTGATGGCATTTCATGCACAGCATGGGGTTCCTCGCCGCATCATGGCGATGCCGTCCGGTCACGGGACGGCCTTGTTCAGACGGCTCGCCAGGACGTCCGCCAGGGCCTTCTCCGGACCCGGCAGGCGCCGCTCGAGCGGCCCCTCGCCTGGCGCCCGGGCGCCGTCCCGGCGGCCGAGGCGGTCGCAGGTCATCAGCCAGTGGAACCAGAACTGGGCCTCCGGGTCGTTGCGGGAAGCCTCGCGGGCACGATCGCGAGGCGCGTCGCCCACGAAGACTCGGCCGAGGGCCTTCTCGGTGCGGTTCGCACAGGCGGCCGCATCCAGCCGGTCGGCGAGTTCACGGCTGCCGCCGGCGCCATGCAGGCGCAGGAGGCCCCAGCGCAGGAACAACAGCCGCGCATAGTACGGCGACAGACACGGGTGGCGCTGCTCGAGGGACCACTCCACCGCGGCAAAGGCGGCGCCATCGGCACCGGCTGACAGGAGCGTCGTCACCCGCAGCAGCAGCAGGTCAAAGAGGGCCGTACCGCCGACCGGACCGAAGGCGTCGCCATGCGTCCCGCACCACTCCACGGCCTGCTCCCACAGGGCGTCGTCGAGGACGCCGGCACGGACGGCCGCAGCGGCCGCCAGGCGGAGGTGGCCCTCGCGGCGTTCGTCCAGCGGCACCGACACCAGGGCCGCCGTCAGGGGCGGCGCCGAGAATGACGGGCTCAAACAGGCACTCAGCACGGCCTGGTCGGCCTCCTGCGCACGCCACTCCGACTGCAGGCGTTCCGGCTGGCCCCACCCCAACACCAGGCCCGGCAACGCCGCGACCTGGCCGCGCTCCAAAGCCAGCGCCGCCACCGCCAGGAACTGGCGCAGACGCAACGACTCGTTCCCGGCCGGGCTCAGGCGCAATCCCGCCGGCAGGCAGTCGGCGAGGTCGCCCTCGCCACGGCGCTGGGACAGGCTGTACTCGATCGCCAGGAGCTGCGGCAAGGCGCCATGGCCGCCCTGATGCGTCGTCCCGGCCTGGTCGCGGATGCACCCCAGGAGGGCCTCCGGGACCCCGGACGCCGCCCCATCGCCGTAGCGCGTGGCGACCAGGCCATAGGCAGTCCACAGGGCGGCGCGCTGCATCACCGGCAGGCCGGCCAGGGCCGTGGCGCGGAACTTCGGCAGCAGTCGCCCAGCGGCGGCCCAGTCGCCGAATTCGGCCAGGGCACCAAGCTCGACGAGCGGCCGCACCTCAGCGGCACGCGGCGGCAGGCCGGAGGCCGCTTCCTCGCCGGCGAGGAGGGCGCGCATGGCCGTCGTCCGCAGGCCGCTCGACGACACAAAGGCGAAAGGCACTACGGCCTCATTCGGGCGCTGGCTCGCCTGTTGCTGGAGCCATTCGGCGAGCGGCAGGCCGGCAAGGGCGCGGCGCTGGAGGCTCTCGATGCGGCTCTTCTCGGGGAAGTCGCCATCGCCATACCGCGCCGAGGCCATGAGGAGGCGACTCAGGGCCTGGTCCGGCTGACTCTCGGCCAGCTCGGCCGCCTCGCGCACCAGCCGACCGCCGGCGACGCCGGGGACGCTGCTGCCGGCCTCGGCCAGGAGCCGCTCGATGAGGTCGCGATGGCGCTGCGCCAAGACCCCGCCGGTGGCCTGGACCTCGGTGAGGCTGGCGTAGGCCTGCGTGCGCTCGCCCTGCTGACAGGCCTCCAGGGCCCGTTGCCAGGCGCGCAGGGCCTTGACCTCGCCCTGGGA
>JAGVUW010000060.1 GCA_019136035.1 Verrucomicrobiota bacterium
CAGCTTCCATGTCCTGTTGCTCAACTCCATGGCCATGTACAGTACCGGATTGCTGTGCTGGGCTGTCATCTCAGGGTCTCCTCGTGTTGGCAGACTGATGTTCCGCGACAGAACCTCAGGCTAACGCGGGTTCCCTTGACAGTCCAGCATAGCATCTCCAGCACCCGTGGCGAGCGATCTTCCGCCTTGTTCTGCCCGGCGCCCCGAGCCGAAGATTGGGTTGGAGACACCGACGGGCGATCGACGGCAAAGCCGTGATCCTCCGTCGAGCGGAGACTCCTCCCCTGGCGGGACATGGCCGGCGGCGGAAGACCCGTCAGACGACCCGGGTGGTACCGGCCAGCGGGCGGCCATTCCAGACGTCGAGAATCAGGCGGACGGCCGGGGCGGGATCCTCAAGGCCGTGCGGGTGGTGCTTCTGGCCAGGCTTGACCAGCACGTCAATGACACCGCCAAGACGGCGGTAGCGTTCGGCGAGGATCACCGTGTTCTCGGGATAGGGCACCACCTCGTCGGCATCACCGCAGAGGTGGATGAGGGGCACGCCGTGGGCCGCCAGGGGCGCCAGGCTGTCGATCGGGTTGCCGCCGTAGTCGAGGGCCGCCTGTTCCGAGGCGAAGCCGTAATCGGCGATGAGCTTGGCCCAGTCGCGCGGGCTGCCGGGGCCCGTGCCGCGGCCGCCAGGCCAGCTCTTGAAGTCGCAGACCGGGTTGTCCCCCAGGATGCACAGCACCCGCTCCGGATGCGCGGCGCCCCAGGCGTAGACGTAGAGACCGCCGCGGCTGAGGCCCTCGAGGACCGGCTTCACGGCCAGGCCGTAGGAGCCGGTCATGGCCTCATAGAAGACATCGAAGTGCCGCATGGCGCTGGGGCAGCCGAAGGTATTGCCGACGTTCATGTAGGCGAGGTGGAAGCCCTCGGCCAGGAGCGCCAGGTCGATCTGCGGGGAGCGCCAGGTCGATCTGCGGAAAGGCATCGAAGAACTCGGCGCGCCAGACCCAGGGCCGGCCGGGGCGTTCCTGCTGCGGCATGACGACGGTGCAGGAACACCCGTCCAGGCTGAAATCGACGCGCGAAAAGCCGCGGTACTGGCTCGGTACCCCCGGGAAGGCGGCGGCGGCCGTGGTGGCGGCGGCCGCGAGGAGGGTCGGGGACTCGTGCATGATGCGTCGCTCCATCTGCATTCCGCGGCCGACACGCGGCCGCGCCAAGTACCGTAGACGCCGGCACCGTGTTCACAAGAGGTGGCAAGACGGAACATCGCTCGCCGCCGGCCTGGAGCGCGAGTGTCCACAGACGCGAAGGCGTCCACGAGCCGCAACGGCATCGACAGCCCAACGACGCGATGTTTCCCAGGAGGGTGCCGGAGTGAGCGCCGACGCGATCTTCGAGCCGCCCTGGATTCGCCGGCGCCGGGCTTGACGGCCCCCCCGACCGGCGGCATGGTGGAGCGAGTTCCCAGCCGACCGCGCGCGGGCGGCGCCGGGCCGTCGACCCCTGTGGCGACAGGCCCGGACGGCGCCGACGCGGTCCAGCCAAGGTCGTGCCATGCTGCTGCCTCAGCCCTACCTGCAGGTCGTCCTCTTCGGTGCCTCCCTCACCTGGTCGATGCGCGCTCCCTACGGCCAGCGCTACGCCGACTGCCTGGAGCAGGCCCTCCGGGCGCGCCTGGGCGGCGAGATCGTCGTCGATGTCGCCGCCTGCGGCGCCGGCGGCAACACCGCCCGCGAGGCCCTGCCGCGACTCGACCGCGATGTCGCCGCCTATCAGCCCGACGTGGTGGTGGTCAGTCTGGGCGCCAACGACTGCGGCCGGGAGGAGAAGGCGGTGTTTGAGAAGGCCTACGCCGAGGTCCTGCAGGCCCTGGCCGAACGCACCGCCGCTCTGGTGGTCTGCGAGACCACGCCGGTTCTTGACGAGGAGTGGCACGCCTACCGCGATCGCGATTTCGCCAAGGCCGCCGGCGGCATCAACCGCCACATCGAGGCCTTCACCCACGAGTACGTCCGCCGGACCGTGGCGGCGCGCGGGCTGATCCTCCACGACCGCTTCCGGATCTACCACGACGCCCTCGCCGCTGACCCCGGCGTGCGCGAACGACTCATCCGCCGCGATGGCGTCCACCTCACCGAAGCCGGCAACGCCTTCTTCGCGGAGACCCTGGCCGAACGCATCGCGGCAGCCCTGCCGGGCCGGCCGCCGCGGCCGGCCGGGAACGCCGCCGAGTGGCTGGCGAAGGCCAACAGCAACGCCGTCCTCCAAGCCGCCCTGGCAGCCGCCCAGGCCGATGATCCGGCCGCCCTCCGGGGCGTACTCCTGCGCGACGACCCGGTGACGCGGCTCCTGCTGCAGCAGGCGCGCTCCTGCGCGCGCCGCGCCGGCGCCCTCGCCGAGGACGAGGCACAACGCGCCGCCGCCGAGCGCCTGGCGGCCCTGGCGGCGGCCTTCCTGGGCGTGCAGCGCGTCCTGAACCCGGCCACGCCTCTGGCCGCCAGCGGCAGCCGCCGCTGGGTCGAGGAGCAGCTCCGCGGCGTCGACGCAGTGCCGGCAGGCCTGCGGCGCCTCTGCCAAGAGACGCCCTGAAGCCAAAAAGGCACCGGGGGAACCCCCCGGTGCCAAGAAGGCGGAAAGCCCGGCCCGCCCCGGCGGGCCGGTCGGCGTCAGCGCACCTCGTTGACGATGCTGGTCACGACGCGCAGGCTGCGCTCCCAGTCCGAGTCGAAGCCGCCTTCGGGTTCGAAGGACATGCAGCCATCGAAGCCAGCCTGGCGGAGGGTGTCGCGGATGCGCCGGTAGTCGACGATGCCCTCGCCGATCGGGCAGTAGCGGAACGGCCGCGGGGTGTGGTCCGGCGCCGAGACGAAGGCCTTGACGTGGACGTGGACCACGTAGGGAGCCAGGCGTTCGGCAGCCCGGTGCGAGTCGCAGCCGGCCAGGACGAAGTTGCCGCCGTCGAAGGTCAGGCGCAGGTTCGGCCGGTTGGCCAGGCGCAGGCAGGTCAGCAGTTCGTCGTCGGTGTGGCACATCTTGCCGGCGTTCTCGATCGAGAGGGTCAGACCGGCAGCGGCGGCGAGGTCGGCCGCGGCGCCGAGGCCATCGGCATAGCGCTTGAGGGCCTCGTCGCCCTGGTTGTTGTGCTGACCGCCGTGGCTGAAGAGCTGCGTGAGGCCGAGGGTGCCGCAGGCGTCGATGCCGCGGCGGATGGTGTCCAGGGAGGCCTTCCGGACGGCCGGGTCCGGGCTGACCAGGTCGGTCGGCACGCAGTAGATGCTGGGCTTGAGGCCGAGGCCGGCGAGGAGGCGCTGCACGCCGGGGACCGTCTCGCCGACGGCCGTAAGCATGCGGTCGAAGAGATCGACCTTCTCCAGGCCGCAGGCGCGCCAGCGTTCGAGGGCCTTACGCCAGTCCCAGGGCTGGCCGTCGGGCCCGCGGTCACTCATGAGCATGATGCCGATATCCATGGTGAAACCTCCGTCATGCGTGTTCGCCCGCCGCATCTGCGCGGCGGTGCCGGCCGTACCGGCGGGCCCGGGCGGATTCTGCCGTCTATCGGCGGCGCCACGACGGACGCCGCCGGTCGGCGGGCTGCCATGCACCGGCGGCGCCGGCTGCGGCGCCGCCGGTCGTCAGCCCACTCAGCCCATCTGCTCGATCAGCTTCAGGATTGCCTTCGGCTGGCCGAGGACCTTCTTGAAGCCGGCGACATAGCGCTTCATGAGGTCCATGGTGTTCGGCGGGTGCACCGCCGCCAGGTAGGCGTGCTGAGCGATGAAGCGGATGGTCTCCGGGTAGTCGTCGCCGCGGTAGGTGATCTTGCGGCCGTAGAACCCGCAGGTCCACGGGCAGCCCTTGCCGTAGCCCTGCATGTCCTGGAAGACGCTCTGGGCGGGCACCGGCACGCGCTGCCACTGCCCGAGGTTGATGCCTTCCGCCGCGAGGGCCTTCTGGACGGCCGCCTTGTACTTGGCCAGGGGCACATCGAGGCCGAGTTCCTGAGGACGGAACTCGACGATGTAGCTGAAGTAGACCGGCTCGCGGTTCGGCGGGGTGTACGGGCCCTTGAGCCCGGGGATGTTGGCCAGCTCGGCGGTCAGGTAGGCGGCGAACTCCTTGCGGCGGTTGTTGTTCTCGTCGAGGTGACGGAGCTGCGACCGGCAGAAGGCATTGACGAACTCGTGGCTGCGGTACATCCAGCCGAGGCCGTAGGCGTTGTACTCGCGGTCCTTGCCCTTGACGACGACCTCGCCGAACTCGCGCAGCTTGGCAGCGACCTCGTAGGCCTGGTCGCTGTTGGTGACGAACAGCCCGCCCTCGCCGCTGGAGAGGTTCTTGCTGCGGTTGGTGCTGAAGCCGCAGGTGTCCTCAATGGTGCCGACCTTGCGGCCGTCGCACTTGGCGCCGTGGGCCTGGCAGGCATCGCCGACGACGTAGAGGTTATGCTTGCGGGCGACGGCCATGACCGGGCCCATGTCCGCGGCCATGCCGTGGATATGCACCGGCAGGATGGCCTTGGTGCGATCCGAGATCTTCGCCTCGATCGCCTTCGGGTCAATGCACCACGAGCCGGGCTCGATGTCCACAAACACCGGAATGGCGTTGTGATGCAGCACCGCCGCGGCCGTCGACCAGTAGGTGAAGGCCGGCACGATCACCTCGTCGCCGGGACCGATGCCCAGCGAGGCCACCGCCATGTGCAGGGCGCTCGTGCCGCTGTTGGTCACCAGGCAGTGCTTCACACCGAGCCACTCGGCGAACTCCTTCTGCAGGGCCACGGCGTTGGGGGCCGAGGTGCCATGCAGGATGTTCGAATCAAAGACCGCCATCACCGCGTCGCGGTCCTCCTGCGACAGCGGCGGCCAGGTCTGCACCATGCCCGCGGGTACCGTCCGTTCGCCACCGAAGACAGCCAGGTCGTTCATGGTCCACTGCTCTCCTCTGTGCCGGCGCGGCCCCTTGCCGGCGCCAGGCGGCCTGCCATCGTCCTGAGTTGATGCTCTCCGCCGCCGGCGCCCGAACGACGCCGGCGGCCCGGGCTCAAGCTACCGTGCCGGCAACGGTAGTCAAGGCCGGGCTCCGGGTATCGGCGAGACAGACCATCGGGTCGAGCGCGGTTTGCCCTGAGGGCACTCTTGACGGCGAACCGTCGGCACGATACACTGAAAACAGGGTTCCAGCGATGCCCGAAACGCCGCCGGCCGGGGCCGCCATGCCGAGCGGCGCCGCCCGCGCGGCAGGCGCCGGCGGCGACCGCCGGGACGAGGGGGGAATGGCCGCACAGGCGATGGACGCAGGCAGCCACAGCGCCGCTCCGGACAAGAGCCGCCAGGACGGCGGGATCGACCGCCGCGACAGGGGCGTCGAGAACAGGTCGCAGCCACCTGGAGAATGCCGACAGCGATGAGTACGTCCCCCAAGATCTTCGTGCTCGACACCAATGTCATCCTCCACGACAGCAACTGCATCCGACAATTCCAGGAGAACGACGTCGTCATCC
>JAGVUW010000298.1 GCA_019136035.1 Verrucomicrobiota bacterium
GCCCCGCCCCCGGAGCCACCGCCACCAGTGCCGGCAGCCGCCCTGCCGACGGCGGCGCCGGGAGCACCGGCTGACCCGACGCAGCAGGCCGCCGCTCTCGAGGCGGCACGGCTCCTGGAGACGGCGCGGGCCCAGGTCGAGGGCTACAACTACCTCGCCGCCCGCCAACTCGCGCACCGCATCCTCACCCAGCCCGGCGTCGCCGCGTTCGACCCGACCTGGATGGCCGCCGCCGAGCTGATCAACCGCATCAACACCGTCTTCATGAGCTCAGAGACGCCCAGCCCCGAGCGTCAGGCCTACAGCATCAAGGCGGGCGACAGCCTCAGCCGCATCGCCTTGGGTCTGGAGACCTCGGTCGGGGCCCTGCAGCGCATCAACGGCCTGGACCCGACCAGCCCGATCATCTACCCGGGCGCGGTCCTGTACAGCCTGAAGGCGGCCTGGAGCATCCGCGTCGTCAAGAGCCGCTTCGTGCTGCTGCTGATGAACGGCCCCGATCTGTACCGCCTGTACCACATCGGCATCGGGCGGGCCAACAAGACGCCGGCGGGGAGCTTCGTGATCACCAGCAAGGTGATCCACCCGGCCTGGACGCCGCCTGGAAAGAGCTTCCCCTACGGCCACCCGGAGAACCCGCTGGGGACGCACTGGCTCGGCCTCAGCCCGACGGGCGCTACCGACCCGACCCTGCGCGGGTTCGGCATCCACGGCACCTGGGAGCCCGACAGCATCGGCAGCGCCAGCAGCGAGGGCTGCGTCCGCATGCTCAACGAGCAGGTCGGTGAGTTGTTCGACTTCATCCCTGAACCTGGACGCGGGACCCCGGTCCAGGTGGTCATCGAGGACTGAACTGCATGGCCGTACACCTGGATTTTGAGAAACCCATTGCCGAGTTAGAGCAGAAGGTCGCCGACCTGCGCGAGTTCAGCCGCCGGCATGACGTCGACGTCAGCCATGGCATCGCCCTGCTGGAAGCCCGTCTGGATGAGACGCGTCGGCGCGTCTTCTCGAACCTGACCGCGTGGGAGCGCGTGCAGCTCGCGCGGCATCCGGAGCGGCCCTATCCGCAGGACTACGTCAAACGCCTGGCGACGGACTTCCTTGAGTTCAATGGCGACCGGCGCTACGCCGACGACCGCGCCATCCTCGGTGGTTTTGGCAAGATCGACGGCCGACCGATGCTCCTGCTGGGTACCCGCAAGGGGCGCAACCTCAAGGAGAACGTCGAGTTCAACTTCGGCTGTGCCCACCCCGAGGGCTACCGCAAGGCCCTCCGCCTGATGCAGCTCGCCGACAAGGCCGGCCTGCCGATCGTGATCTTCATCGACACCCCCGGCGCCTACCCCGGCATCGGCGCGGAGGAGCGCCACATCGGCGAGGCGATCGCAGTGAACCTGCGCGAGATGTTCCGTCTGCGCGTGCCGATCATCGCCGTGGTGGTCGGCGAGGGCGGCAGCGGCGGCGCCCTCGGCATCGGCGTCGGCAACCGCGTCATGATCCTCGAGAACGCCTACTACTCGGTCATCACCCCGGAGGGCTGTGCCGCCATCCTCTGGCGCGAGAGCAGCGCGACGGCGCGAGCCGCCGAGGCCCTCAAGCTGACCAGCGCCGACCTCAAGGCCATGGGCCTGGTCGACGAGGTCATCCCCGAGCCCATCGGCGGCGCCCACCGCGACTGGGCGGCGACCTGCGAGGCCCTGCGGGCGGCGGTGCTGCGCAGCCTCGACGACCTGGCGGGTCTCTCGGAGCAGGAGCTCCGCAATCAGCGCTACGAGAAGTTCCGGGCCATGGGCGTCATCGAGGGCCGCTAGCCTGGGTTATTCGCGAAGCCCTGATGCTTCGCTCACAATCCACTTGCGCCGCGCTACGCCGCGGCGCAAGTTCCGATGCGCATCGCTCCGCGCTGCTTGCTCAAGGCTAGCCCTGAGCAAGAGGCCACAAGTGCCTCGCGTCGAAGCCCGAAGGGAGGCCTGTTCACGAGCCGCCATACGGCGCGTGAATAGGTCAGGCTAGGAGTTCTGCCTCGTGAGTTCATGCCCAGCCAGTATACGGCCGGCCCTGGCGGCGGACGCCGCAGCGATCGTCGCCCTGCTGCAGCCCTATGTCCCTGCCGGCATCGTCCTGCCGCGCAGCGAGGATGAGGTCCGCGCCGCCAGCGGCGACTTCCTGGTGGCCGAGGCGGATGGCCGCGCGGTCGGCGCGGTGGCCCTGCGCGACTACGGCAGCTACCTGGTCGAGATCCGCTCCCTGGTGGTCCATCCCGACCTGGCCGGGAAGGGCCTCGGCAGCGCCCTGGTGGCGGCCGCCGTCGACCTGGCCCGCGAGCGCGGCGCGCGGCGTGTCTTCGCGCTGACCCTGCGGCCGCAGCTCTTCGAACGCCTCGGCTTCCTGCTGGTCGAGCGCGACCTCTTCCCGCAGAAGGTCTGGAACGACTGCAGCACCTGCCCGAAGCGCGAGCGCTGTGACGAGGTCGCCGTGGCCATGGACCTCGGGCCCTCGACGCGCTGGCGCCCGCGTGCGAGCGATAGCGACCGCGACCCCGGACGCGGCTGACCGCCGGCCGTTCCGGCGTCGCGGCAACCAGGAGGCAGAGCCATGCGAGTCTACATCGGCACGGACATCGAAGGCGTCGCCGGCGTGGTGACCTTCTACGTCCAGACGACGCCCGGCAACCCCGGCTACGAGGCCGCCCGGCGACTCCTGACCGGCGAGATCAACGCTGCGGTCGAGGCCCTGGTGGCGGCCGGCGTCGAGGACATCCTGGTCAACGACGGCCATGGCCCCGGTGCCGTCTGCTACGAGGCCCTGCACCCGGCCGCGAAGCTCCTGCATGGCCGGCCCCTGGCGCCGCGGCGCGAGGTCAGCGCCGTCGTCGAGACGTACGACGTCTGCATGATGATCGGCCAGCACGCCATGGCCGGCAACCCGCGCGCCAACATGAATCACACCCAGAGCAGCGCGACGGTCGACCGTTACACCCTGAACGGCCGCCCGATCGGCGAGATCGCGCAGTTCGCCCTGCACCAAGGCGCCCTCGGCCTGCCGCTGATCTTCCTCAGCGGCGATGAGGAGGCCTGCCGCGAGGCCGAGGAGCTCATCCCCGGCCTAACCACCGCCGCAGTCAAGCAGAGCCTGAGCCGCAACGCCGCTATATCGCTCTCCATCCAGGAGTCGCACCGGCGCATCCGCGAGGGCGTCCGGGCCGCCCTCGAACGGCAGCAGCGCGACCCGATCCCGCCGCTGACCTGGCCGGGGCCCTACGTCCTCGAGAAGCGCTTCTTCCACACCGACGACGCCGACGCCGCCCAGGGCCGGCCCGGCACCGAACGCATCGACGGGCAGACCGTGCGCTACCGCGCCACAGAGATCCGCGACATCATCTACGCCTGACGGAGCCGCCGCCACGGCCCGTCACCGGCCAGGGACAGCAGGCTCCGGCAGGCCGTGGCCCCGGGCAGGCGCAGGCGGATTGGCGCGGCCAGGATGGGCCATGGCCGCGCTGCCTGTCATGGCGACGCGGGCGGGTCGTCCCAGCGCAGGCGCGACGCCCCCAGGACGGTGCCCGTGGCGTAGGCCAGATCGACCAGGGCAATCTGGTACTCGGTCAGGGCCGCGATCTCGGCGCTCTGGGCATCGGCGAGGTCGGCCTGCGCCGCCAGGACGTCGTTGGAGGTGTTCAGGCCCAGGGCGAACTGCCGGCGCTCGGTCTCGAGCAGGCGCTCCGCCAGGAGGGCGCTCTGGCGATTGGCCAGGATGCGCTGCCAGGCGGTCTCGAGGCTGTCACAGGCCGCCAGGACCTCCTGCTCGATCAGCGCCTCGCGGTCGGCCTTGCTCTGCAGGCGCTGGCGACGGCTGAGGAGAGCCTGCCGCAGACGGCTCTCCGCGGCGACGTTGCCGATGGGCACCACCAGGCTGACGCCGACGCGATGCTGTCCATAGCGCCGGCTGTCGAGGAGGTCCCAGGCCTCGCTGCGGCTCTCGCCGAGGCCCTGGAGGCCGTAGCTGTAGTCGAGCATGACCAGGGGCAGGAGGTCGTTGCGCAGGGCCTCGATGGTGCAGTCGTCCTGGGCCAGGCGCAGCTCGATCTCGAGGAGTTCCATGCGCTGCTGGCAGGCGCGCGTCACCATCGCCGGGCGGTCGAGCTCATAGCGGACCGGGTCCGGCTCGCTGCTCGGGATGAGGACCGTCTCCGAATGCAGCGGCAGGTCGTCGCGGTGGATGACCCGTTTGAGTTCGCGCTGGCGTTCCCGGACCGCGTTCTCGGCGGCGATGATGCCCTCGAGGCGGCTGGCCAGGGCCGACTCGGCGCGCATGACCTCGACGACGGAGCGCGCGCCGCTGTCGACCAGGCGCCGGGCCGTCTCGAGCTGGCGCTCGGCCAGCTCGTAGTCCTGGCGGCGGACCTCGAGGACGCGGCGGCTGGCATAGAGTCGCCAGTAGACGCGATCAACGGCAGCGAGGACGCGTATGACCTCGAGGCGGGTGGAGGCCTGGACCGCCTGCTCGTCGAGGCGGGCGAGGCGGATGGCGTGCGTGTTGACGCGCCGCCCGGCCTGGCGCAGGAGCGGCTGGCTGATCGAGACGGTCGCGCTCGGCTCGTAGGTCGGGTCCATGGCGCCGCCGTCGGG
>JAGVUW010000201.1 GCA_019136035.1 Verrucomicrobiota bacterium
CGAGGCCTGGGAGTGGTCCATCGAGGACCTGAACACCTTCGTCTTCCAGCGTAAGGAACCACGCAAGACACTGCGCCGGACAGAACAGCAGCCACTAGGTTGACGCGTATGCCTCGAGGGGTGCCGGAGCCGGACTCTCAAACAGCCCTGGCAACAGGCCCGATCACAGGACGCGGACGCGGCCGTCGCGGGCGGAGGCGTAGGCCTTCTCGGTCAGCTCGATGGTGCGGATGGCGTTGTCAGCACCGTTGATCACCGGCGCCTCGCCCTTCAGAATGCAGTCGGCGAAGGCGGCGCACTCGGCCGTGTACGGGTTGATCGGGTCGAAGGGTATGGGCTGGAAGGTCCGGGCCACATCCTTGTTCTGGCTGGCGTCGTAGCCGGTGTCGCCGAGGCCGAAGATGCCCTCCATCTGGCCGCCGACGCTCTGGCCGATGGTGCCCTCGGTGAAGATGCTGCCGCGGGAGCCGTAGATCTCGAGGCGGGTGCGGCTCGACTCGTCGGGGACGCAGAAGAAGGTATCGACCGTGGCGTGGCCGCCGTCGGCCAGTTCCAGGAGCGTGGTAGCGGCGTCCTCGCTGCGGTAGTCCTGCACGAGATTGCCCGTGAACGCCACCACCCGGCGGATCGGGCCGGCGAAGAAATCGATCAGGTCGTAGAGGTGCGTCGCCATGTCGATGAGCGAGCCGCCGCCGCCCTTGGCCGGATCCTGCCGCCAGGCGCCCGGGATCGGCGGGTACCAGCACGACAACTGCGCCCGGATGTACACGATCTTGCCCAGACGGCCTTCGGCGATCAGCCGGCGGATCGCCTGATGCGCACCGTGGAATTTCATCATGTAGCCTTCCTGCAGGAAGACCCCGTGCTGACGGCAGGCGGCAACCGCCTCTCGGGCCTCGGCCGCGGTCAGCGTCAACGGCTTCTCGCAGAGGACGTGCTTGCCCGCGGCGGCGCAGGCCTTGATCTGCGCCAGATGCAGGTTCGCGGGGCTGGCGATGTAGACCGCCTGGATGGCCGGATCGGCTACCAGGTCCTCAACGCGGGTGTAGGCCTTGCCCACGCCAAACTCGGCGGCGATCTCGTCGATCCTCGCCACGTCCATCACGGCCTCGAGATGCACGTTGGGCGCCGCCAGCATGCCCGGGATGGTCTTGCGCCGGGCAATACCGCCGGCACCGATGACTCCGAAGGTGACCTTCGCCATGGTTTCGTCTCCTTTGCGGCTGCGATATCGTGGGGCCTGGCAGAAGCCCGGCCGCGGTCAGTCCTGCCGACCGCGGCCGGGCGCTCACGCCGGAGAGGCCGTCAGCGGGCGTAGGCCTTGATGACCTTGACCAGAGCGTCGGCAATCTGGTGCATGTCCGACTCGGTGAAGGTCGGATAGGCGAAGCACGTGAAAGTGCTCTTCTCGTGCCAGAGCGCGTTCGGCACCTCGACGTGGGTGTAGTCCACGCTCGACGGCGTGGCATACTCGCTCGAGGTGAACGGGAAGCCGTTCCGGCCGAAGGCGTTCTTCTTCTGGAACGCCTTCTCGGTGTGGCACTGCGGCCAGAAGACCTTCCAGCAGGGGGCACCCTCGGCGCCGGCCGCCTTGACGAAGGTCTGGATGTCGCACTTCATGCGCTCCATGTCCAGGCTGAAGGCCAGGACGAACCAGCCGTTGCGGCGCTCCGGGGTGTCGATGGGCATGAACTTGACCTGCGGCAGGCCGCGCAGGGCGTCGCAGAGGATGTGGCCGTTGCGACGGCGCGTCGGCATGTTCCACGTGTCCATGCGCTCCAGCTCGGCCAGACCGATGGCGCTCTGCATCTCGGTCATGCGGTAGTTCCAGCCGACGCGGTTGTGGATGTACGGGAGCTTCTGCTCCAGCTCCAGGAGGTTCAGGCGCTCCTTGACGTCGTAGCCGTGATCACGGAAGCTGCGCGCCTCCCAGGCCAGGTTCTCGTCGTCGGTGGTGACCATGCCGCCCTCACCGCCGGTGGTGAAGGTCTTGTTCTGGCAGAAGCTGCACGCCGCCATGTGGCCCAGCGTGCCGGTCTTGCGGCCCTTGTACTCGCCGCCGAAGGCCTCGGCGTTGTCCTCGATGACCACCAGGTTGTGCTTCTTGGCAAACGCCATGATGCGGTCCATGTCGGCGACATTGCCGTAGAGGTGCACCGGGATGATCGCCCGGGTGCGCGGCGTCACCAGCCGCTCGGCCGACTCCAGGCTGATGCAGTGGTCGTCGAGGTTGACGTCGGCAAAGCGCGGCACGGCGCCGGCCTGCACCACCGAGAAGCTGGTGGCGATGAAGGTGTAGCTCGGCACGATGACCTCATCACCGGGGCCGATCCCCAGGCAGGCCAGGGCCACATGCAGCGCGCTGGTGCCGCTGTTCACACTGATGGCGTACTTGCTGCCCTGCCAGGCCGCGAACTTCTTCTCGAACTCCATGCCCTTGGGGCCGGTCCAGTAGTTGACCTTGCCGCTGCGCAGGACCTCCTCGACCGCCTTGATCGCCTTCTCGTCGAACTTCGGCCAGCCCACCAGCTTGTTGGTGACTGCCTTCGGACCACCCTGAATCGCCAGCGTCGCCATGTTCCGCCTCCATGCCTTGTTCGTGACCCGCGGCCGTGGACGCCACCGGCGCCCCGACCCCACATCGGCCGCGCCACCCGGACCGTACCTCGACACCACTCTTCAGACCTGCACGAGACCGTCCACTTCATACACATCCGCCAAGGCCCGGGCCGCGGCACCCATCGCACCGGCCTCGGCCAGGGTGCTGACCACCAGGCGTACCCGCGCCCGGCAGTCCGCCAGCGCCCCCTCCTCCAGCCCCCGCTCGATCGCCGGCATGACCACGTCTGCAAATCGCAGGAGCGAGCCATTGAGGATGATCATGGGCGGACAGATGATGTTCGTCAGATAGGCCAGGGCCAGGCCCAGGCGGTAGCCGGCTTCCTCCAGAATCGGCCGCGAACGGGGCGTCACCTCAGACACCTCGTCGAGGCCCGCCCAGGCGGCGCCCTCGGCCGCGTTGATGCGCTCCAGCAGCCGACGCTCGGAAATGCACGCCTCCAGGCAGCCGCGATGCCCGCACCGACAGAGCGGGCCCTGCGGATCGACCATCACATGGCCAATCTCACCGGCGTAGCCGCCCGCCGGCATGTAGGGGCGACGATCCTGAACCAGACCGGCACCAATCCCGATGCCGAGATCGATACACACGAAGTTCGGGACCCCCTGCGCCAGGCCAAACCACTTCTCGGCCAGGGCCTTCGCCCGCGAGGACTCCTCAATCTCCAGAGGCCCGGGCAGCACCCGGCCCAGCGCGACACGCAGGTCCAGGCCCTCCAGCGCCGGCAGATTCACGGAACGCTGCAGGACCCCGGTGCCCATGTCCACAATCCCCGGAACCGCCACGCCGACACCCCGCAGACGCCCCGCCGCCGCCGCAGCCAGGGCCGCATACACCTCGCCGACTCCCGCCAGGATCTCCGCGATCCCGGCCTGAGCCCCAAGAGCCGCGCGGCGCGTCAACCGACAGCCGCCGCCGATGTCCAGAAGCACCCCGCTGATGCGGTCGGCATCGATCGCCAGACCTACGACTCCCGGCGACGACAGGTCCAACGCTAAGAGGGTCTGCGGCCGCCCCCGGCCACTCTGACGACGCCCGGCCTCGCACACCAGGCCCTCCGACAGCAGCTCCTGAGCCAGATTCGTCAGACTCTTCCGATCCAACCCCAGATGGTCCGCCAGAGCCGAACGCGATACCGGCTGCTGATGACGAATCGCGTCCAGCACCCGCGCCCGGTTGATACGCTTCACTAAGCCCTGGTTCGCCATCGCCTGCGCCTGCCCCCGCACCGACCTCCCGATGCCCGGCACAACGACCACCGCCTCAGACACCGGACCGACCATAGTGGAAGAGTTCCATTAAGTCAAGGGGGGAGCCCTGCCGACCAGGGCTGTTCGACGATCGCGTCAGCGTTCTCTCGGTCACCCTCCTGTGAAAATCGACCGCGATTTTCATGGTGACATGATCGGGGCCGGCAAGCGCCCCGCGGGCGCTGGAGGGGTTCAAGATCGTGGCCGGGGGTCGTCCGGAGTACGACCCCCGGAACCGCCGATTGCATGCCATGCACCCTGGAAGGGTGCCAGAACCGGACTTTCGAACAGCCCTGCCTGCCGACCTCGACGGGGCAGGCAGAAGCCGGAAGACGCCGGGGGGGCGACCCGTCCCGCCGTGCCGCCTCAGGCCGTCGCCGCGCTCCGGGCGGGCAGAAGGCAGGCGGCGGCGACGCTCAGGGCGGCGGCCAGCGCCCCGGCGGCGAAGGTCCACGGCGGTCCGAGGGTCACCCAGAGCGCCCCGCCCACCAGCGGCATGGCGACGGCAGCGATGTGGTTCATGGCCACGCCCATGCTCAGGGTCGGCGTCCGCTCCGCCGCGGGTGCCAGGCGGTTGACGTAGGTGTTCAGTGCCAGGCTGAAGACGAAGAAGGCGCTGTCGATCACGAAGATGCCGTAGAGAACCCAGGCGGTGTCGACGACGGCATAGCCCACGAAAAAGCAGGTCAGGCAACTGAAGTAGCCGACGAGGACGCGGCGTTCGCCGACACGATCGACGAGCCGGCCGACGGCCGGGCTGCCCAGGGTGACCAGGATCTGGACGATGCCGTGCAGGACCAGAATGGTCGTCAGGGGAGTGCCATGGCGCTGCACCAGCATGTAGGAGGCGAAGCAGACCGCGATCTGCTTGCGCCAGCCGTCCAGGAGGCAGAGGAGGTAGTAGAGCCGGTAGCGTCGCCGGAAGACCAGGCGCGGCCCGCGTGTCCGGAGATCCCGCGGCAGGACCAGGCAGAGCCCGGCGGCCGCCAGGCCCGCGGCGGCGGCGAGGAAGTACAGCGGCCGGATCGCCACGCCCAGGCGGGTCAGCACATAGGCGACAACCAGGCCGCCGAAGTAGCCGCCGGCACCGGCCGCCTGCAACTGGCCCAGACGCAGGCCGATGCGGCCCGGCTCCGCCAACGACATCGCCATCGACGCCGGCAGCGGCATCCAGACATGCAGGCCCTGGCTCCAGACCAGGCTCATCATCACCACCCAGAAGAAGTCCGGCACCAGCGCATAGCCGCCGAGCCCCACGGCGAACAGCGCCAGCATGGCGGCGCCGACCAGCGGTTCGGCAAAGCCGGCCAGGAGCGCCAGCACGCCCAGGGCCCAGATGCCGCAGCTCTCGCGAAAGGCCTCGAGCAGGCCGACCTGCGAGCCGCTCAGACCCAGGTCGCCTGCCAGGAAGTTGGCGTTCATGCCCATCTGCAAGGCCATCGCCATCCCGACCGCCGCCACCGCGGCACCCAGCACCCGCCGGCCGCGGCGCCGCCGGGCCTCGTCGTGGGGATCGTCGGGTCGTACCGCTGGTGTCATCCGCGCGCCCCCTCGTGGCCCGCCCCCGGCCTTCGCCCGGCCCCCGGCCCCCGGCCCGCGACGACCACCCCACGGCCGAAAGTGCACCCCGCCGAGCCGCCACGAAGGACGGCCGAACCGCTTGACTTCTGCACGGCGACGCCTAGGTTAGGAGACGTTGAATCGGGCGCCCGTAGCTCAGTTGGATAGAGCGTCTGCCTCCGGAGCAGAAGGTCAGCAGTTCGAATCTGCTCGGGCGTACCACACCCTCCCCCCGTAGCCCTCCCGCAACGGCAAGCTCCCCGTGCCACCCCTCCCGCGCCGCGATGACGGTTTCCTGCTCGCAGGCTTTTCCGCGCGCCGGTCCACCCATGCCGCCGCGGTCTTCTCACGTACGGCGCTCCAGGAGCACGACGGCGTGGGCGGCGATGGCCTCGCCGCGGCCGACGGCGTCGGTGCCCTCGCAGGTGGTCGCCTTCACCGAGATGACCTCCATCGGCACCCCGAGCAGCCTGGCGATGGCCTGGCACATCGCCGGGCGGTGCGGTGCCAGGCGGGGACGCTCCGCCAGGACGGTGGCGTCGAGATTGACGACCTGCCAAGGCGTCACCCGCAGATCATCAAGGACCGCCCGCAGCAGGAGGCCGCTGGCAATGCCGCGGTAACGCTCGTCGCTGGGGGGGAACCACTGACCGATGTCGCCGAGAGCCAGGGCGCCGAGGATGGCGTCGGTGATGGCGTGCAGGAGGGCATCGGCATCCGAGTGGCCGTCAAGGCCGCGGTCCCAGGGAATCGTCACGCCGCCAAGGACCAGCGCCCGGCCGGTCACGACGCGATGAATGTCGAAGCCATGACCGATGCGCAGCGCCATCGTCATCTCCCGGAATGGTGGAAACGCCGACCGGCCGCGCCCGTCGTCGGGGCGGCCCGCGGGACCTGGCCCGGCCGGCCGGAGCTCACCAGGACTCGGTGATCTCGGCAATCACCTGCGTGGCGGCGTCGCCCAGCGCGCGGTTCAGGGCACTGGCGCGGAAGACCTGCTGATCAGGCCAGTTCCCCATATCCGAGCGGCCGGTGACACGGCGGGCCGCGATCAGCGGCTTCTCATAGCCGGGGATGCGGACGCTGTACTCGACGGTGACCTCGACACGGTAGAGGACGGTCTGGTAGGCATCGCCGTCGTCCTCGGCGTCGCGCTCGTCGCGGGTCTTGGCGCGGGCATGGGCACGCTGGTCGATACTGACGATGCGCCCCTCGATGATAGCGTCGGCCTGGTCAGGCTGGGCCAGACGCAGCTCGGGCTCGGTCGAGATCATCTCGGCGAGACTGCCGCGCAGGCTGGCAACCGCGGCGGCCTCGCGGCTCTCATTGGCGAAGGCCCCCACCGCCAGCGACTGGATCTGCGGGTGGCCGACGCCGCCCCAACGGTACTGACAGCCGCACAGGCCAACCAGCACGACCAGCAGCCCGACCGTCCTCACGCATCTCGCCAGGCTCATCACTGGGCACCTCCTGCGGGCTCCAGGTCGTTCACATCACCCAGAGGCAGCAGCCACTTGTTGACGTCTTCGCGTTCCTTGAGGCTGCGGAATGTCCGCGGCTTGCCTTCGCTGTCACCGCGCCGGGGCAGGAGCCCCTGCAGCAACCGCCGGGGCGGCCGTGCCGCCTCGGCCGGCGCCGCCGCCTCGGCCGCCGCGGGCACCGCGGCCGCTTCGGCTGCCGCCGCGGGAGCCTCGGCCACCGCCGCCGGCGGCTCCTCCGGGCTGACC
>JAGVUW010000343.1 GCA_019136035.1 Verrucomicrobiota bacterium
CGCCCCCGCCGCGGCGGCCGCAGCCGGCGCCGCCGGCTGAGCCGAAGCCGGCACCGCCGCCACCGGCGACACCCCCCGCCGTGCCGCCGACCGCACCGGCGGTCGCCGTGCCGACCCCACCGCCGGCGCCGGCGCGCCGGCTGATCGCCTGCGACGTGCGCTACGTCTTCAGCCGGGTCAATGCCTCAGGTCGACCCATGGCGCTGGTCGAGATCCTCGACCCGGGCCGGCCGGGGACAGCCCCGGCCGTGCGCCATGTCGGCGTCGACGATGTGGTCTTCGGCATGCGCGTCCAGAGCTTCACCGACCAGTCGCTGACCCTGACCGACGCCAGCGGCCGACGCCATACGGTCCCGTTCGGCGGCAGCAGCCGCGTCGTCGCCGAGCCCGAGACCGTCCCCTGACGGCTCTTCCGCCGTTGTCGGGAAACAGCCCGACGCCAGGGCTGTTTGAAAGTCCGGTTCTTGCACCCCTTCAGCGTCGTCTCCGGCGCCCGGGGCGCCGGCCATGGCAAGGCGAGACATCGCTTGCCACCGGTGTGGAGCGCGAGTGTCCACAGACGCGAAGGCGTCCACGAGCCGGGCGGCATCGACAGCACAACGACGCGACGTCTCATACGAGGGTGAGCAGGCGAGCACTGACGCGATCTTCGATCAGCCCTGGCCCGACCACGGCCGCGTCGCGATGGCGCGCCCTTCGGCGTGTACATTAGGGTCGTCGTTCGGATTCGTGCGCTGGGCGCGGTTTGCGTCGGCACAGGAGTGCAGCCATGACGACACAACGTCAACGCGGTGGAGGCGCCACGGCGGGCTGTCGGGGGCGCTCGTTCACCCTGATCGAGCTCCTGGTGGTCATCGCGATCATCGCCATCCTCGCCGGTATGCTCCTCCCGGCCCTCGGCAAGGCCCGCGAGAAGGCCCGCCAGACCACCTGCGTCGGGCACCTGCGGCAGTTGTGCCAGGGCTTCATGATGTACACGCAGGAGTACGACGAGACCTTCCCGGTGTACACCAATGGCGGCGGCGGCGTCAACCGCGAGGGCGGCTGGGTCTACTATGACGGCTTCCCGGTGCCCTCGCATGGGAACTTCGACGTCAGCCGCGGCGTCATCTACACCTACATCGGCAACCGCGAGGTCTTCCGCTGCGGCAATGACCAGACCGACAGCCACTGCAGCTACGGCGCCAACTCCGATACCCGCGCTGCCGGCCTCGCCGAGATCCCCTCGCCGACCGAGACGCCGCTCCTCATCGAGGAGGGCACCGGCACCGCACGCACCACCAACGACGGCTTCTTCGATATCGACTACACACCCCGCGACTACGTCGTCAACCGCCACCAGAAGGGCAGCGTCTACGGCTGGTGCGATGGCCATGTCGACTGGCAGCGCCTCGACGACGCCTACGTGCTCTTCATCTGCGACGTCATCGCACCCCGTACGAACTTCTGAGAACGGCCCCGGCGGCGCGCCGCGCGGCGCTCAGAAGCGCACTGTCTGCCGGGCCTTGGCGTAGCCGGCGTTGCCCGTGGGGCCGCCGCAAACCGCCCACTCCTGGCAGGTCGCCACGCCGGTGCCGTAGCCGCAGACGTCGGTCGTCGAGGGGATGCGCTCGTAGATGAGCATGAGCAGCTTGCGGGCGTTCATCCGCGCCCCGGGCAGAAGCCCGAGCTTCTGGAAGACGTCGAGGTCCTTCTTGTAGTCGCGGACCAGGCCGCCGGCGTGGACACAGCGGGTCGAGCCGGGGTGGAAGCCGTCACAGCAGTGGCAGGCCTCGCAGTTGCCCTCGACGAGCATGACCTCGACCTCGGGGTCGCGGCAGATGCGCTTGTAGACCTCGTCGAGGGTGTCGTTGCCGCGCGTGCCCTCGCCGCCGGTGCCGCCGACCCAGCAGCTCATGCACATCAGGTGGTGCGGCCGGATGCACAGGACCGGATCGCGGCGCACGCGCTCGACACTCAGCCGACGCGCTTCGGCCTTGTCCGCGGCCGGACGGTCGTAGACCAGCGCGGCGGCGCCCTGGGCGCGAACCCGCTCGTAGGCGCCGCTGCGGGCCAGGGGACAGCCCTCCCACTGCGGCGTGTCGCAGGCGCAGATGCCGCACGGTGTCTCGACCCGCTGCAGGAGCAGCTCAAACAGGTAGCGGGCGCGGCGCGTGTCGCCCGGCACGAGCCCGAGGCGCTGGAGGACGTCGAGGTCGCGCTTGCGGTTGTACAGCCCCTCGCGGTCGAGTCGGGCGAAGTCAGAGGCGTCCAGGGCGGTGTAGTGCGGAATACGGTCGGCATCCGAGGTCAGGCGGATCGACACGGCCGGATCGGCCTTCACACGCGCCAGAATGGCCGCCGCCTCGCTGGCCTTGCCGAAGAGCGGACAGGCCGCCCCGCCGGCAGCGCAGACCGCGCCGAGCAGTTGCCGCGCGGGCATCGCGATCGCGGGCGCATCGCAGAGACCGTCCGGGAGCATCTTGCCGGGATACGACATGGCGCCGACTCCTTAACCCTACGCGTCATGGGGGTCTGTGAGGACAACGCCAGACGATACCCGCGCCATCGCCAACCTGCAACCCAAGCCGTGCGCTCCTCCGGCGGATCTTCCTCCACTGGCCGTTACCTGCCAGTGACGGAAGCTCCGCTTTGCGGGAGACTTACGGCTCCGCCGTCGATCTCCCTTTGGTGTCACCAGGGGTCTTCCGCCTGCGGCGGGTCCGGCGCGGGGGCGCCGCCGGGTCGGAGGTGGCATGCGCATCCCTGCGCATGGTGGGCGCGCGGGCACCGGCTGGGAGGTGGCATGCGCATCCCTGCGCATGGTGGGCGCGCGGGCACCGGCTGGGAGGTGGCATGCGCATCCCTGCGCATGGTCCGGCGCGACACCCGGCGCCGCTCGCGGCGCGGGACCCCGTGGACCGTGGTACCGGTGCCCGCCGGAAAGGGACCCAAGGGACCCAAGGGACTCCAGGATGGTGCTTCCCGCAGTCCCCAGTGTCCCCGGTGTCCCCGGTGTCCCCGGTGTCCCCGGTGTCCCCGGCCGGTCCGCCAGGGACGGGCGCCGGGGAACGGCGCCCGGAGGATGCCGAGCCGACGCTCGGCGCTCCCAGGGAAGCGGCTGAGGACAGCCGCCGCTACAGCCAGATCCCCGGCGCGGGCGCGCCGGACGGGAGGTGGCATGCGCATCCTTGCGCATGGTCCGGCTCGTGGCGCCCACTCGGCTCACGCAGGTCCACGGCGCCGTCCGTGGACCCGCCGGGCTATCCGCGTCGGCGGTACGCGGTGCTATGTTTGCGGTTCATTGCCGGAGACATCACGGCGCCCCGGACGACACGGAAGCGGCGGGTGTCCTTGTCGGCGGCGGGCGGGTACGACCGCGGTCCGCCTAGGAACCCCTTAATTAAGGAATAGAGAGTCAGCCATGACCCAACATCCCTACGAGCGTTTCCGTCAGGACGAGCTGATCCTCCGCGACGAACTGGCCATCGACCGGACGCTGCTCGCCAACGAGCGGACGGTCCTCGCCTATTTCCGCAGTGCGCTGACCCTGATTCTGGCGGGGGTGACCTTCCTTCACTTCATCGAGGCGGGTCTGTTGCGGGTCATTGGCTATGCCTTTGTCCCGCTGGGGATTGCGGTGGCGATCCTGGGGTGGCGGCGCTACCGGCGCATGGATGCCGGGATTCGGATTGTGCGCGACTCGCTCGACCGTCGTGAGGCGGCGGCGCCGCAGGCCGGCGCGCCGGCCGGCCGGCCCTGATGGCCCGACCAGCGCACGGCGTCAGTCTGGCCAGAGAAGATCCGTAACCACGAAAGGCACGAAAGACACGAACGGGAGAGGATAGAATCAGACGGATATGCCATCCGTCTGGCAACCGGAATCATTGGGATGCCGTGCGTTGTCGGGGCGTCCAAATCGAGATCGGTATCGCTATCTGAATCGACGCCGTCCCCGCCGATTCCCTGCCCGTTGCGGCTCGTGGACGCGTTCGCGTCTGCGGACACTCGCCGCGGCAGGCTTGAGCTCACGCAGAACATGGGTGCAGATCGTGGTGGTCTCAAGGTGGTTGTGGCCGAGCAGTTCCTGGATCTCGCGGATGCTGGTCCCGGCCTCCAGCAGGTGCGTCGCGAAGTGCGTTGAACGCTTGGTTCTGGGTGGAACATGCCCCGGCTTGGCCAGTCGATGCGCCTCCAGGTAGGCCGGGAACTCCTCCAACAGCCGCCGGGTGTCCATGACGGGCCTCCATGGGTCTACTACTGCCCCTATCCAAGCCGCCCGGCAGTAACCTCGCGCGGCGCTGGAACTTGCATCTACCACCGAGGGGGTGTAGCGTGGGGTGGAGGATGAGGCCCCCAGGCACCGCGTCGACGACCAGACCGGCCAGGATAGACAGCACGAAACGGCGCCCAGAGAGTGCCTTGGTACGGGTCAGGATCCCAATAGTGACCTTTGCAGTCTATTAATTGTTCGGGCTGAACGGGAAAGGCCAATGACCAAACCTGCTCTCATCGCCCTGGTGTCGGTCTCCCTGCTCTACTGGGTAGCGGGTGCCGCTGAAGCGGAGCGGGATGCAGTTGATCCGGCGAAGGCGCTTCCCGACGGGAGGTATGTATTGGTCGTGGCCTTGGACG